>JAEVZM010000515.1 GCA_023392225.1 Pseudomonadota bacterium | reverse complement strand
CCACGACGACAGGCTGGAACGTGTCAGGAGAAGAGGGCGCTGCGACTCCGTCCATGAAGCGAAGCGTCAAACTTGCCGATGTCGCGCGGGCAGCGGGTGTCTCCCAGGGAACGGCCTCGAACGTCTTCGCCAAGCCGGAGCTGGTGCGCCCCGAGGTCCGCGAGCGCGTTGAGGAAGTGGCGCGTGCCCTCGGCTATCACGGTCCGGACCCGCGGGGGCGGCTGCTCCGCGCCGGCAAGGTCAACGCCATCGGCGTCGTGGTGATGGACGACCTCAGCTACTTCTTTCAGGACCCCTTCAGCCGGGAGTTCATGAGCGGCGTTGCCGAGATCTGCGACGCCCGGGGAGCCGGTATCGCCCTGGTCTCGGCGGTCGATCGCGACCGGGCCGCTTGGGGAATCGACAGCGCGCTGGTCGACGGCTTCATCATCCAGTGCCTCGAGCATGGCGACCAGCTGATCGACCTCGCCCGGCGCCGCGGCCTGCCCTTCGTCGCCGTCGATGTCGATCCCGGGCCGGATGCGAGCGCGATCCTGATCGACGACCGCGGCGGGGCGCGACAGGCCGCCGAGCACCTCCTCGCCCTCGGCCACCGGCGGTTCGGGATCCTCTCCCTCGAAATCCATGCCGACGGGCATGTCGGCCTTGTCGAGGGCGCGCGCCGGTCGGCGAGCCTCTATGGGCCGACGCGGCACCGGCTGGAGGGATACGGCACGGCGCTCCGGGCAGCGGGTGTCGATTTCGACGCCGTGCCGATCGTCGAGGTGGCGAACGACCAGGGTGGCGCGACGGCCGGTGCGGCGACGCTCTTCGACGCCGCTCCGGACATCACGGCCGTGCTCGCCATGTCGGACGTCCTCGCCCTCGGGGCGATCGCGGAGGCGAGGCGCCGCGGACTCGCGGTGCCGGGCGACGTCTCGGTCGTCGGCTATGACGACGTTCCCGAGGCCGCCCGCGCCGAGCCGCCCCTCACCACCATCGCGCAGCCGACCAGGCGGAAGGGCGGCATCGCCGCCCACATGATCTTCGACCCCGGCCCGCCGCGGAAGGAGTTCCTGCCCGTGGAGCTCGTCGTCCGCGCCTCGACCGGGCCCGCACCGACGCCGCGTTGAGACCTCCTTAACCAAGCCTCGACAGGATGGCCGGCACGGGCGGGTGGCGTTCTGTGCATGGGGTTGTCGGCATGGCGAGAAGAAGGTTCAGCACGATCTGGCGGCGGACGAAGGCGGTGGCGGGTCTCGCCGCGATAGCCGGTCTCGGCACGATCCTGTTCGTCCAGCCCTCGACAATCACCGCCGCACCCTCCGACCGGACCAACGTCCGCACCGCGGGCAGCGGCCTGCCGGTGCCCCGTTTCGTCAGCCTCAAGTCGTCGAAGGTCAACGTGCGCGTCGGTCCGGGCGAGGACTATGGGGTCGCCTGGGTGTTCGTGAAGCCGGGCCTGCCGATCGAGGTCATCCAGGAGTTCGACAACTGGCGCCGCATCCGCGATTCGGATGGCCAGGTCGGCTGGGTGTTCCAGAGCCTGCTCTCGGGCAAGCGCACGGCCGTGGTCGCGCCGTGGCAGGGCGGCGGGCCGCGTCCGCTGCGCGCCGCCGATGCCGCCGACGCCCGGATCACGGCCTATCTCGAGCCGGGCGTCATGGGCGAGGTCGACCGCTGCCGGTCCGGCTGGTGCCAGATCTCCGGCAAGGGCTTCAAGGGCTGGATCGCCGGCGACCAGCTGTGGGGCGTCTATCCTGGCGAGGAGAACGACCGAGGTCGCGGCCCCGGGCGCGCTTCACAGGAGGACGCGCGACAGGTCCATGTTGCGGGCGAGGTCGCCGATGTGGGCCTCGACATAGGCGGCATCGACCGTCACCGTCTCGCCGTTGCGGTCGGGTGCGACGAAGCTGATCTCGTCGAGGATGCGCTCCATCACCGTCTGGAGCCGGCGGGCGCCGATGTTCTCGATGTTGGCGTTGATCGACACGGCGATGTCGGCGATGGCGTCGATCGCGTCGTCGGTCACCTCCAGCGTCACGCCTTCGGTCGCCATCAGCGCAATGTACTGCTTGATCAGGCTCGCCTCGGTCTCCGTCAGGATGCGGCGGAAGTCGTTCTTGGTCAGCGGCTGCAGCTCGACCCGGATCGGCAGGCGGCCCTGCAGCTCGGGCAGGAGGTCCGACGGCTTGGCGACGTGGAAGGCGCCCGAGGCGACGAACAGGATGTGGTCGGTCTTCACCGGCCCGTGCTTGGTGGCGACGGTGGTGCCCTCGATCAGCGGCAGGAGGTCGCGCTGCACGCCTTCGCGGCTGACGTCGCCGCCCATGCGGCCCTCGCGCGCGCAGATCTTGTCGATCTCGTCGAGGAAGACGATGCCGTCGTTCTCGACCGAGGCGATCGCCTCGCCGGTGATCTCCTCGTCGTCGAGCAGGCGGTCGGACTCCTCGGCGATCAGGAGGTCGTAGGAGTCAGCCACCGTCACCCGGCGCTTCTTGGTGCGCTGGCCGAAGGCCTTGCCGAGCATGTCGGAGATGTTCATCACCCCGACGCTCGCCCCCGGCATGCCGGGGATGTCGAAGGACGGCATCTTGCTGGCCGTGTCACGGACCTCGACCTCGATCTCCTTGGCCCCGAGCTCGCCCTCGCGGAGCTTCTTGCGGAACGAGTCGCGCGTCGCCGGCGAGGCGTGCTCCCCGACCAGGGCATCGAGCACCCGCTCCTCGGCGGCGAGCTCGGCCTTGGCGGTGACTTCCTTGCGCTTGCGCTCGCGCACCAGCCCGATGCCGATCTCGACGAGGTCGCGGATGATCTGCTCGACGTCGCGGCCGACATAGCCGACCTCGGTGAACTTGGTCGCCTCGACCTTGAGGAACGGGGCTCCGGCGAGCTTGGCGAGGCGGCGCGAGATCTCGGTCTTGCCGATGCCGGTCGGACCGATCATCAGGATGTTCTTGGGCAGCACCTCCTCCTTCATCGGGCCGGTGAGCTGCTGGCGCCGCCAGCGGTTCCGGAGCGCGATGGCGACCGCGCGCTTCGCATCGTTCTGGCCGATGATGTAGCGGTCGAGCTCGGAGACGATTTCGCGGGGAGAGAAGGTGGTCATTGGATCTCGTTGGCGTTCGGGTCGTATTGCATGATGAGCGTGTCGCCGGTGCGACCGAGGAGATGCGGCACGGCGCGGAACCCGGCCCTCTCGTAGGCGCGCACGGCGCGGACATTGGCCGGGTCGGGATCGATGATGATCATCTGGTGGCCGTTGTCGTAGAGCGCACGGGTGAAGGCGGTGAGCGCCGCCGAGCCGAGGCCGCGCGACAGGAGGCCCGGTTCGGCGATCGACAGGTCGACGCCGATCGTCTCCTCGGGCAGCTCGGCCAGCCACGGGTGCTCGTCGATCCAGGTCTCGTTCTGGTGGTGGCCGATGAACCAGTACTGGATGTAGCCGATCGGCGCACCGTCGAGCGCGATCAGGAAGGGGCGCGTGGTGTCGCGGCCCTCGACCATGTCGCGGATGTAGCCGAGCTCCTCCTCCGGGTCGCCCCACCACTCGCGCATGTGCGGCGAGCGCAGCCAGGCGTCGAGCAGGGCATAGTGCTCCGGAGCGACCGGAACGAAGCCGATCTCGTGGACGTCAGCCGGCATCGAGGACTTCGACGGTGAGCTTGTCGTTGGTGTAGATGCAGATCTCGGCGGCGATCGCCATGGCCTTGCGGGCGATCGCCTCCGCATCGGCATCGGTGTCGACGAGGGCACGGGCCGCGCTGAGCGCGTAGTTGCCGCCCGAGCCGATGCCGGCGACGCCGCCCTCCGGCTCGAGTACGTCGCCGGTGCCGGTGATGACGAGGCTGGTCGTCCGGTCGGCGACGATCATCATCGCCTCGAGCCGGCGGAGATACTTGTCGGTCCGCCAGTCCTTGGCGAGCTCGACGCAGGCCCGCATCAGCTGGCCCGGATACTGGTCGAGCTTGGCCTCGAGCCGCTCGAACAGGGTAAAGGCGTCAGCGGTCGCCCCGGCGAAGCCGGCGATCACGCCGCTCTTGCCGATCGGCCGCACCTTCTTCGCATTGTGCTTGATCACGGTGTTGCCGAGCGAGACCTGCCCGTCACCGGCGATCACCACCTTGCCGCCCTTGCGCACGGTCAGGATCGTCGTGCCGTGCCAGGTGGTGGAATCTCTGTCGCTCATTGAATACGCATTTCCCTCAAAGCCGGCCGACCGCGGCCTCTCGTCGAGCCCCGCACCGGCCTCCAGACTGGCGGGAAGCGCGAGGCCTTCCCGGGGCCCTATGTAAGGCTCCGCGCGGTGAGTGCAATCGAGGCGTTGATTCGCAAGTCTCGTTCCAGTCGTTCCTGAGCGGATTCGGCGCTATGGATAGGGCCGGCCGGTCGCCAACAGAGCGATCGGCGACCAGGGAGGAGAACTGATGCTGCGCTTCGCTGTTGCCGTCGTTTCCGTCATCGCCACAGTCAATGCGGGCCTCGCCTGCACCGCGGTCGACATCACGGCCGCCGACAAGTCGGTGATCGCCGGTCGGACCATGGAGTGGGCCTACGATATGAAGTGGACGCTGGTCAGCCAGCCCAAGGGCACCGAGCTGTCGCTGACCGCCCCGTCCGACCTCGGCCTGCCGGCCGTCAAGCTCGCGACCAAATACGCGGTGGTCGGGGTCAGCGCCGGAGTCGTTCCCGGTGGCGCGCTGCTCGAGGGCCAGAACTCCGAGGGCCTTGGCATGAGCGGCAACTTCCTGCCCGGTTTCACCGAGTACCAGCCCGTCACCAAGGACGACAAGGGCTACGTCTCGGTGCTCGACTTCGGCTCCTGGGCGCTCGGCAGCCATGCGACCGTCGCCGAACTCCGTGCCGCGCTCCCCGGCGTCAAGGTCTGGTGGGACGCCTCGCTGCCGAGCGGCCCGACGCCGCCCTATCTCCATTTCATC
This sequence comes from Pseudomonadota bacterium, assembly GCA_023392225.1. Classification (GTDB taxonomy): domain Bacteria; phylum Pseudomonadota; class Alphaproteobacteria; order Rhizobiales; family Kaistiaceae; genus Bauldia. The sequence goes on along the minus strand of JAEVZM010000515.1, from coordinate 689 downwards.
TTCACCGACCGGAGCGGCGACGGCCTGATCCTCGAATTCGTCGGCGGCGAGCAGCGCATCTATGACAACCAGGCCAGCGTCCTCACCAACTCGCCGCCCTACGACTGGCATCTTCTCAATCTCCGCAACTACCTGAACCTTTCGAGCATGGGCGTTTCGGAGCGTGTGTTCGACGAGACCAACGTCACCGCGATCGGCCAGGGCGGCGGCGCGATGGGCCTGCCGGGCGACTACACCCCGCCGTCGCGGTTCGTCCGGGCCGCCTTCATGCGCCACTGGATCACGCCGCCGAAGGATGCCGACGAGGCGATCCAGGCGATCGACCACATCCTCAACACCGTCGACATCCCGCTCGGCGTCGCCCAGAGCAAGGACAACGGCGAGATCGTCTCGGACTATACCCAGTGGGTCGCGATCAAGGACCTCACCCGCAACCGGCTCATGATCAGCGACTACGCCCACCGGACGACGTTCGTGGCCATCGACCTCGACACGATCTTCGCCCAGGACAAGCCGAGCTCGGTGCTGGTCTCGGACCTGCCCTATCCGACCGACTTCGACGGGACCGCGGCGCTTAAGAACTGAGGTCGCGCGCGCTCCTTTCCCCGACGGGGAGGGGAGCGTCGCCTGTCCCTCTCGGGCGCGCCGCACAAAGCCGCGCGCCAGCGCCGGGCCCGCAGGCATTTTGC
>JAEVZM010000297.1 GCA_023392225.1 Pseudomonadota bacterium | reverse complement strand
CCGTCGCGCCGCAGCTCGATCCCGGCGAGGCCGCGGCAGACGTCGCGCCGCGCCTGGCAGACTTCGCGGCCAGTCTGAAGGCCAGCCTGCCGCGCCAGGCCGGCCCCGACCTGTCGCTGGAGCAGGTCAGCGTCGAGGGCAAGACGCTGAACCTCGCCTATAGCGTCGGCCGGGTCCTGCCGCCCGAGGAGGTGGCTCCGTTCCAGGCCTATATCGACCGTACCGTCCGATCGCTGTTCTGCGCGGAGGAGGCGCGGGAGATCCGCTATCTCAGCCAGAATGGCGTCGTCTTCCACATGACCTACGCCGACATCTCGGGAGCGAATCTGTCGGAACTCACGGTAACGCCCGCCTATTGCGGTTGATTGGCAGATGAATTGTTGCGCGCAGGCCACGCCGCCAAGAGATTTGCATGCACGATGGCGCTTCTCTTGTCGTTCCGGTATGGTTTTGGCATCGAACGTGCTCAGACGATCCTGGGGGAATTCGGACCGGTTTTGATGAGACTTTCGCGCCTGCTCTGCGGGATTGCCCTTCTCACGTTCGTGCCGACCGTGGCGCGCGCGGCGGTGGACAACGCGTCCGTGCTCAGCGCGGAGCTCAGCGCGGTCTATCAGAAGCTCCTGGCCAATCCTGCCGATATCGCGCTGAACCAGCGCATGATCGAGATCGCGCTGGCGCTCGAGGACTATGATGCCGCGATCGGCGCGGTCGAGCGGCTGATCTTCTATGCCCCGCACGACCCGGCGCTCCAGCTGCTGGCTGCCCAGCTCTACCTCAAGATCAAGTCCTATGCGGCGGCTTCCGGCTATCTCCAGGACGTCCTGCAGCTCGCCGCACTGACCGATGCGCAGCGGGTCGACGCCGAGACGCTGCTCGCCCAGGCCGAGCGGGGTGTCCGCGGCTCGCCGTGGAGCGGGTTCGGGCAGGTCGGCGTCCGCTACCAGACCAACGCCAATATCGGCTCTGTCGAGCTCGGCCTCAACGAGCCGTTCCCGTTCGAGAAGCCGCAGCCCGACTGGAACCTGTTCGCGCTCGGCACCCTCGCCCTCGATGCGCCGCTCAGCAAGACCGTGTCGATCGAGGGCTCCCTGTCCGGCTACTACGCGGACCAGCAGAAGGTCAATCGTCTCGACCTCGGCTTCGCCGAGCTCGCCCTCGGGCCGCGCGTTTCCACCGAGGATGGCACCCTCTCGATCAAGCCCTACGGGCTCGTCCAGGGCATTCTCCTTGGCGATGCGCCGTACCAGGCCGCGGCCGGGGCCGGCGTCATGGGCCGGTGGATCTTCGCCGATGGCTGGTTCGTCGAGCCGCAGTTCGAATTCAAGGCGCGCGACTACTACGATACGGTCGACTATCCCGACGCGTCCGACCAGACCGGCGACCTCTATACCTATGCGCTCAACGCCGGCGGCCGGTTCTCGGACGACGTCACCTGGCTCGGCCGCATCGGCTTCGCCGACAACTACGCTGCGAAGGCGTACCAGAGCTACGATCAATATTTTGCGAACCTCGCCCTCCAGGTCGCCTTCGACGCGTTCGGCAAGGAGGGTTGGTCCGTCACGCCGTTCGCCAGCATTTCCTATACGGATTTCAAGGGGATAGCGCCGCCGGAAGAGTTCGCCGGGTTCAAGACCATGCGGGAGGAGCTGTTCTGGGGAGTCGGTGCGAACCTCGAGATGCCGTTGCGTGAAGGCATAGCCCTCGGCGTTGGTATCGAGTACAACCGCAACCAGTCCAATCTCGACCGCGACGACTACGAAAACCTAAAGATCGTGATCGGTCCGCAGGGGAGGTTCTGAGGTGATGCACAACCAACGGTCTGTCATGCGCCTCGCGATGGCGATCCTCGGGCTCGCGCTCTGCGCGGCGCCCCAGCTGGCGCTTGCCGATACCGTCGGCACGGCGGCGGCCGTCAAGCCGGCCTCGACCGGCACGCCCCCGGGCGGCAGCGCCCGGACCCTCGCGGTCGGGACCGCGATCGTATCCCGGGAGCGGCTCCGGACCACCGGCACCGGGTCGGTGCAGGTGATGTTCAACGACAAGTCGACGTTGACGGTCGGCCCCAACAGCGACGTCGTGATCGACGAGTTCGTCTACAATCCCGGCGCCGGCGGCGGCAAGTTCGCCACGCGGCTGACCAAGGGGGCGCTGCGCTTCGTCGGCGGCGAGATCAGCCACACCGCCGGCGCGACCATCAACACGCCCGTGGCTACGCTGGGCATCCGCGGCGGCGCGGCCTTCGTCACCCACGATGCGGCCTGCGAATCGAAGAAGGCGGGAACCGCCAAGAGCGGCTGCACGCGGATCGTCTGCACCGGCGGCGTCTGCACGGTGAAATCGCGCGTCGATTCGCGTTCCGTGCAGCTCCGCGTCAATCAGGCGATCGAGATCGGCAGCCTGGGGTCGGTGCGCTTCAACGCGGCATCGGTCACGCTCAACGACGTGACCCGCGGTGGCAGCGGCAATGTCGTCGCCGGCAAGCAGGGGAACTCGGCTCGGTTCACCTCGCAGCAGATTATCGACCAGACCATCCAGGAGCAGGCGCCGGAGCCGGCTCCTCCCCCGCCGCCATAGAAGATCCGACCTGAAGCCTGGACGTGCGTGGCGACGCATTGAGATAGATCGAGGCGCCTGACGTGGCCACGTACACCAACGTTGAGCTGAACGGGGTCACCAACCCTGCGTTTAACGGAAACGACCCCCAGAACCTGGTCGAATTCACCCAGACCGCGCCCTATAGCGTCAATATCAAGGACGCGACGTTCTCAAACTGGGATTCCGGGACCGACTTCGTCGTTATCGACGGCTCGTCCGAGTCAGAACCGCTCGACATCACCGGCTCGAGCGAGAGCGACCACATCACGGGCGGGTCCGGCGACGACACGGTCAATGGCTTCACGCTCGGCGACACGGTGGATGGCGGTGCCGGCGAGAGCGATACGCTGGCGCTGGCGGAGACGTCGACGGCGCTGAACGGGGCGGCGGACGAGGATCTCGTCAACGTCGAGATCGTGACGGCGGCGGGTGCTGCGGCCGGTGTCGAGATCGACCTGCACCTTCAGAGCGACGGGTTCGAGATCACCGGCAGCGACCACGACGACGAGATCACCGGGTCGAGCG
>JAEVZM010000486.1 GCA_023392225.1 Pseudomonadota bacterium | reverse complement strand
CAAAGGGCTCGCAACTCCGAAAGGGCGGCCCCGGGGCCGCCCTTTTTGGTATCCGCTCAGGCCGGATCGCGGCGCTCCGCCGCCCAGCGATGCCTGCTCAGCCGGTAGAGCACATGGCGACGAAGCGGACTGCCCTCCGGCAGCGCGGGATGGTCGAAGTCGCCATCCGCATCGCGGATCATGCCGATCCGCTCCATGACGCGCTGGGAGCGGAGATTGGGCGCCGCGGTGTAGGCGACGATCTCCTCCAGCCCCAGCGGGCCGAAGCCCTCGGCAAGCGCCGCGCGGGCCGCCTCGCTGGCATAGCCCCCGCCCCACGACTGCCGCCGCAGCCGCCAGCCGATCTCGACGGCGGGTGCGAACGGCAGTTGCCCCACGGGAAACAAACCCGCCGCGCCGATCAGCTCGCCAGATGCCACCTCCTCGAGCGCGTAGAACGTCATCCCCTTGATCTCGAGCATGGTGGTGAAGCGCCCGATCATCGCATCGGACTGCTCCCGGGTGAGCCGCGCCGGCATGAACTCCATGACCGCCGGATCCGCGTTCAGGGCCGCGAACGGCGCCTTGTCAGCCTCCCGCCACTGACGGAGGATGAGACGCCCGGTCTCGATCATGATCAGTCGAGCACGTGGCTCACCAGCCCGTCGGCCAGCTTCGGCTCGAACCAGGTCGACTTGGGCGGCATGATCTCGCCGGCATCGGCCACCGCCATCAGGTCGGACATCTGGGTCGGGTAGAGCGCGAAGGCGACCGCCTTGTCGCCCGTATCGACCCGCCGCGCCAGCTCGGCGAGGCCGCGGCCACCGCCGACGAAGTCGATGCGCTTGTCCTTGCGCTGGTCGGTGATGCCGAACAGCGGCTCGATCACCCGCCGCGTCAGGATGGTGATCGGCAGGCGGCCGATCGGGTCCTGATCGATCAGCTCCGGCCGCACCGTGAGGCGGTACCACTGGCCTGCGAGATACATGCCGAACACGCCGGCCGACTGCGGCTCGACCGCGTTTGGCGACGGCTCGACCGTGAACTCCCTCGCGAGCGCAGCGCGCAGCGTCTCGGCGGTCATGCCGTTGAGGTCGCCGATGACGCGATGGTAGCCGAGGATGGTCATCTCCCTGGCGGGGAACAGCACGGCGAGGAACGAGCGGACCGACTCCGGCTCGTCCTTGCGGGCCTCGGCGACGCGCGAGGCCGCGGCCGAGCGGTGATGGCCATCGGCGATGTAGATCGCCGGCAGGGCGTCGATCGCGTCGGTCAGCGCGGCTGTGACGGTTGTGTCGGTGACCGGCCACATCTGGTGGCGGACGCCGTCGGGCCAGGTGACGTCGACCTCCGGAGCGCCCGCGGCGGCAGCGGCGAGCATCGCATCGACCTCGGGCGCCTCGCCATAGGCGATCATCACCGGTCCGGTCTCCGCGTTCACCGCCTCGATCTGGCGGACCCGGTCGTCCTCCTTGACCGGCGTGGTGAGCTCGTGCTTGCGGATCCGGTTGGTGCGGTAGTCGGCGACCGAGGCGACCGCCGCCAGGCCGGTCTGCACCCGCCCCTCACGGGTGAGGCGATAGACGTAGTAGCCCGGTGCCGCGTCGCGGATCAGCACGCCCTCGGCGAGCATGCGCTCGAGGTTCTCCGCCGCCTTGGCATAGACGGCGTCGGCATAGGGATCGGTGTCGGCGGGCAGGTCGATCTCGGGCTTCGAGATGTGGAGGAAGCTCCACGGGCGGCCGCGCGCGCGCTCCCGCGCCTCGTCGCTCGACAGGACGTCATAAGGCGGCGCGAGCACCTCTTCCGCCCGTCCCGGGGCAGGACGAAGGGCGCGAAACGGACGTATCAGGGACAAGGGGAATTCTCCGCCGGAGGACTTGAAGGACGGGCCGGTTCTAGTCGCCGCCCGGCGACGTTTCAAGGACGTCGCCCCCGACCGGGGTTGCAACCACCCCTGTGACAAGTGACAGCAGCATGGTAGAATCATTCCGGGGTAGGCATGCGTCCTTAATCCGTCGGCAAGACGGAGGGCTTATGGCATTGTGCGTTCCGCGTCGGTCAGGGGGGGCTGAACGACTTCATCGATGGACTTCCAACTCGACCCAACAACGATCTTCGTCGCACTGATTGCCGCCACGAGCGCCGCCGTGGTCCTTCTTCTGTGGACCTACTGGCTGAACCGGCACGAGCGGAGCCTGCTCTTCACCGCGCTCGCCTTCGGCCTGACCGCCGTCGGGCTCGTCGCCATGACGGTGCGCGAGGTCCTGCCGTCCTGGATCTACGTGCAGATCGGCGTCAGCATCATCCTGCTCGGCACCAGCATGGTCTGGGGCATCGCCCGCGCCTTCAACGGCAAGTCCGTACCCTGGGGGTGGATGCTTGCGGCGCCTTTCTCGTGGCTCGCCGCTTGCGCGATTCCCGGTTTCATCCCCGACCTCCCCGCGCGCATCGCCTTCTCCTCGGCAATCATCGCGGTCTCGTACCTGGCGGCGGCATTCGAGTTCCATCGCGTGCGCGACGGCCTCCGGACCCGGCGCTTCTTGACGATCGTCCTCGCCATTCAGTCGACCTTCGTGCTCGTCCGCATCCCGGCGGTCATTCTCGAGGTGACGCCCGACACCCGCTACTTCGCCGACAGCAGTTGGTTCGCGTTCTCGATGCTCGAGTCCGCGATCTTCGTCCAGATCATGAGCTTCCTGATGATCTCGCTGACCAAGGAGCGGGTCGAGAGCCGGCTCAGCGACGCTGCGCTGACCGACCCGCTCACCGGCCTCGGCAACCGGCGGGCCTTCTTCGGCTGGACCGAATCCGCCCTCGCCCGCGGCAAGCGCAGCGGCTCGGCGGTCACCGCCGTCCTCTTCGACCTCGACCGCTTCAAGGAGATCAAAGACAGCTTCGGCCACCCGGTCGGCGACGCGGTGATCCAGGCCTTCGCCGCCAGCGCCCAGAGGCGAATCCGGCGTGGCGATTTCGCGGCGCGCATCGGCGGCGAGGAGTTTGCCATCATCCTGCCCGACACCACCGGCGAGCAGGCCAGCAAGATCGCTGCCGAGATCATCGCCATCTTCGCCACGGCGGTCGAAGCGCTGGGCATCCCCGGCCTGTCGGGCTCGGCCTGCGCCGGCATCGCCGAATCCGGCGTCGGCACCGAAACCCTCGACGACATCATGACGACGGCCGACCGCGCCCTCTACGAGGCCAAGAACATCGGCCGCAGCCAGGTTCGCCTCGTCGCGTCGGAAGCATCGCTCACACCGCAGGCCGCCTGACTCCATCCGACCCGGCCGGAGCCTTAGCGGGCCGGGCACCATGGCGCCCGGCCCCGGCATCGCCTACGCGACCTTGGGCAGCTCGTCGAGGGCGGCCTGGAGCAGCGCCTCGTCGTAGTCCCGGTCCTCGAGCTTGCCGGCGAAGTAGTCGGTATAGGCCTGCATGTCGAAGTGGCCGTGGCCGGAGAGGTTGAACAGGATCGTCTCGGCCTTGCCCTCGACCTTGCAGCGGAGCGCCTCGTCGAAGGCGACGCGGACCGCATGGGTCGATTCCGGCGCCGGGACGATGCCCTCGGTGCGGGCGAAGGTGACGCCGGCATCGAAGCACTGCAGCTGGCGCACGGCCTTCGCCTCGATCAGGCCGAGCTCCTTGAGGTGGCTGACCATCGGCGCCATGCCGTGGTAGCGCAGGCCCCCGGCGTGGAAGGCCGGCGGAATGAACGTCGAGCCCAGCGTGTGCATCTTGACCAGCGGCGTAAGGTGACCGGTGTCGCCGAAGTCATAGGCGTAGGTGCCGCGCGTCAGCGTCGGGCAGGCCGCGGGCTCGGCGGCGATGATCCGCACGTCTTTTCCTTCGCGCAGCTTCTTGCCGATGAAGGGGAAGGCGATCCCCGCGAAGTTCGAGCCGCCGCCGGCACAGCCGATGACGATGTCGGGCCAGTGCCCCGCCATCTCCATCTGTTCGATCGCCTCGATGCCGATCACCGACTGGTGGAGCAGCACATGGTTGAGCACGCTGCCGAGCGCGTAGTTCGTGTCGGGGTTGGTGGCCGCGATCTCGACCGCCTCCGAGATGGCGATGCCGAGGCTGCCGGGGGAATCCGGGTCCTGGGCGAGGATCGCGCGGCCCGAGTTGGTCTGGTCGCTCGGGCTCGCGATGCAGGTCGCGCCATAGGTCTCCATCAGCGCCCGGCGATAGGGCTTCTGGTTGAAGCTGACCTTGACCATGTAGACCTTCACCTCGAGCCCGTAGAGCTGTCCGGCGAAGGCGAGCGAGGAGCCCCACTGCCCGGCTCCCGTCTCGGTCGAGAGCTTCGAGATGCCGGCCTCCTTGTTGTAGAAGGCCTGCGGAACCGCCGTGTTGGGCTTGTGGCTGCCCGAGGGGCTGACGCCCTCGTACTTGTAGAAGATGCGTGCCGGGGTATCGAGCGCCTTCTCGAGGCGGCGGGCCCGGTAGAGCGGCGCCGGACGCCACAGCTTGTAGGCCTCGCGCACCGGCTCCGGGATCTCGATCTCGCGCTGCGCCGACACTTCCTGGGCGATCAGCGCCATTGGGAAGATCGCCGCGAGGTCGTCCGGCCCGATCGGCTGCCCGGTACCGGGATGGAGCGGCGGCGGCTGCGGCGCCGGCAGATCGGCGGCAATGTTGTACCAGGCCTTCGGAATGCGATCCTCGGGCAGGAGGTACTTGACGGAGTCCGACATCATTTTCCCCTGACTGAAGCGATGGTCGGAGAAAATCATAACCATCTGGATCGGGCTTGTCCCCTCCGTCGGCGCGGCCGAACGCCCGACCTCGAATCGTGACGCGATCCCCTTGGAAGCGAGCCGCGCCACATCCGGTAGCAGCGCCGCGGACACCGGCGTAAGCTCCCGCCATGCCTCGCCCCGATGCCATTCTGATCGCCGGCCCGACCGCAAGCGGCAAGTCAACGCGGGCGATCGCCCTCGCCCATGCCCACCAGGGCGTCGTCATCAACGCCGATTCGATGCAGGTCTATCGCGAGCT
>JAEVZM010000405.1 GCA_023392225.1 Pseudomonadota bacterium | reverse complement strand
CCGCCGCCGCCCCCGCCGCCCCCGGGGCCCAACCCGTGGAAGAACGCCTTCAGCCCGAAGCCCGGCGTGAATTGCTACCCGGTGCAGAAGGCCTGCTACAACGCCAACGGCGCCTACAACGCAAACTGGACCTGGAAGGTTTATCAGAGGTGAGCACGCTCATGACCAAGATCCGTCTTCACGGCGCGGTTCTGGCGGCCGCGGCGACCCTCGCGATCGGCCTCGGCACCCACAGCTTCGCGCAGGATGCGCTGCCCGACGACGACAGGCTCGACAATGCCTGGGCCGACCTTTCGGTCGACCAGGAGCCGATCCTGTCCGATCTCCAGTTCGCCAAGCTCAATAACGTGGCCTTCCAGGCGGCGGTGACCAAGATCTGCGACGGCTACGATCTCGACCAGACCAAGTTCGCCGATGCCGTGGCCGACGCGACCTCGCCGGCGCCGGAGAAGACGGCGACGGACGCCAACCTCATGAAGCAGTGGGAGACGGCGGTCTACTTCCGCCTCGGCGCGACCTACGGCCTGTTCCTGGCCGAGGGCAATGCCAACGTCGAACCGTTCTGCGAGAGCGCGGCGGAGCTCAAGGCCGACCCGAGCATCCCCAACGTCTGGCAATAGCCGGCGGGGACAGAGAATAGTGGATTCACGGGGCGTCTTCGGACGCCCCGTCTGCTTCGGCTTGACAGGCGGTACCTCGGACCGCCATATCGCCGGGTCGGGCGATTAGCTCAGCGGGAGAGCACTCCCTTCACACGGGAGGGGTCACTGGTTCAATCCCAGTATCGCCCACCATCGACATCCAGGTACTTGCTGTGCCGTGCGTGGCGTAGGCCGCTCGGCTGACAGCCATCGAACTAACCCCCCTGAACATCCGCAGCACCTGCGCCATGCCGCATCGAGCGACAGCGCACCGGATACGCTCCCCTCTCGACCACTTTCGCCAGCCAGCGTGCCGTCACGAGACGCCGGGAGCGGAGCGCAATGGCGACACGGTTGCCCTCGCGGCCACCAGCCGGCCGGACGGACGCCACCTCCGGCAGAACGCATAGCCCAGCTCGCTACCTGACATGGGATACGTATATCCCCTATGGGATATGTTCAGGCATGCGGACCATATGCGAAACTCGATACGTCTCGACCTATCGTTGAGTCCTGAAAGCGTCGCTGTGCCAGACGAGCGCCGGCACCGAATTGGCGCCTGATCATTCGCGTTGATCGTCATGCCTTCCTCGGTTCGGTCCTGCCCCGCCCGTCGCCACCCCTACATCGACCTCACTGCGATACATCGGGGAGCGTGTTGGATGATCGATCGGGCAACGCCCCCACGCATGCGTTCACTGGAGCAGTGGCCCGCTGCCGCTGCCCGGCCTTCCCGGGAAGCGCGAGGGCCTGAAACTCGTTGCCCGGCAATGTCCTCTGATGCGTCGGGACAGGCACCGGAGGGAAGAGATCGGAAAGGAAGGGCTGGAGCGAAATGGAAGGCGTACTGAACCGGTTGTCAGCGCGCATGGTCCACATGCTGAACGCGGAAGAGCACGCTACTCTCGCGACCGCCATCGGAGAGACGGCCAACGTCGTCGGCATGCACGCTTTCATCATCGGGATCGACAAGCGCCACCCTCGCGATTTCATGTTCTCTCCCGACATCACCACCAGCCTCGAGAGGGATTTCGACGATTACCTGAGCCTGGGCTTCGATGCGCGGGACCCGTTGCTGAACCACGTTCGCGAGGGGCGCCCGGCGCTTGCCTGGGACACGGACTCTATGGCGGGATGGGATGACCCCGGTGTGCCGGAGTATCTCGAGTTCCTTCGATGGAAGACGATCCGAGGCGGGGTGACCGTCCCTCTCGGCTCGGCGCCCGACAAGTACACCGCGATCACGTTCACCGCCGTGAGCGACGACTTCAAGACCGTGAAGGGCTCGATCTCGCTGGCCACGATCATCGGCGCGGCGGCGCTGTCCAAGGCTGCCCAGCTTGGTGCCGCTCCGAGTGGGATCAGCTCCTCCCGGGAGCCGCTCCGCCGCCTCTCGGGATGGCAGATGGAGATCCTGTCCTGGATCGCGGCGGGCAAGAGCAACGCCGAGATCGGCATGATCCTCGGAATCTCCAAGGGGCGGGTGGACTACCAGGTGTCGCAGATACTGAAGGCCCTCAACGTCGCCACCCGCATTCAGGCGGCCGCCATATACTCTTCGCAATAGCCGCCGCCCGCCCCGTCGGCCGGGGCTTGCCGGGCCGGCGCATGCCCTCCCCCAGACTGTCCCGCAACAGCCTCGCCAACTCTGGCCCGGCCAGCGACTCGCGCCCATGCGATTCGTCGCTCACGCCTTGAAGCACATGTCAAGTGACCGGGTGACGGCTTGAACGCCTGGCCTTGGTTGGCTTTTCTCCAGTCTGGCTCCCGTCGAGGGACATCTCGGAAGGAGGCCCCGTGCCCCTGGGCATCGAGAGGCCATTCATCTCGGGGTTGATCATGTCGCAAACGCTCGAAGCGATCGACGGCTTCAGCGAAGCACTCCATTCCATCTATGACACGGTGCTCAAGCCAGAGCGCTGGCCGGAGGCGCTGAGCCGTATCGGAGGCGTCCTCGACGCCGACAGCGCCGTCATCGGCGTCTGCAGCAACCCGGCGCCGGCCAGGGGCATGGACGGGACCGCGCTCCCTCCCGCGACGCTGGCTGGAGGATTGCACGAATGGCAGCGCTGCCAGTCATGTTCGGGTGGCGGCGATGGCCTCCATCCCCTGGCGTGCATCATCCCTCGCAACCGCCTGTGCAGCCTTTCGGAGGAGAGCGGCTCCCCTCACCTTGCGAGCAGCTGCGTCTGGCAGACCGGCTGCACCGAGGGCGCATCCGTCAAGCTCATGGATCTCGCTGCGCCGATGACGCTCTCGGTGATGCGCTCGCGGAGCAGGGGCGCATTCGAGGAGGCAGAGACGCGGACACTCGCCATCATCGGTCGCCATGTCGAGCAGGCGCTTCAGATGTCGCTCCGTGTCACCGGAAGCGAGCCCGGCGCCCAGGCCATGGAGGTCGCGCTCAATGCGATCACCGCCGGCGTCTACGTGCTCGATGCCGACCGGCAGCTGCTGTTCACCAATGCCCGCGGTGCCGACCAGGCGGAGACATATTTCGAGCCCGGGATGTCCCGCCTGACCCCCCAATCGGAAGGCGAGAGGCACGATTTCGCGTCGGCGATCGCGGCGGCCGATCGCATCGAGCCCGGCCGCCTGCCACAGGCTTGCGTGATCTCCGGCCGCGACGGCGGCTACCTCTCGGTATGGGCGTTTCCCGCCACTCCGATCGCTTCCGCCGTGGGCGATGGCAGCGACGCGGCGCGCACCACCCTGGTGACGCTGGAGCTTCAAAGCGACCGCTCCATCGAGCCTGCCCTGATCCGCGACGTCTTCGGGTTGTCGCTCGGCGAGGCCCGGTTGGCATCGCTGCTCTGGACCGGCGTGGAGGTGCGGGAAGCCGCGGAGCACCTCGGCATCACCGAGGGCACGGCCCGCGTCGTGCTCAAGCGGATCTTCCGCAAGCTCGGCATCAACCGCCAGGTGCAGCTCGTCCTGCGGCTTTCCCAGCTGGCGCACGTGGCGTGCCACGCGCCCGTCCCCGGCATCGCTCAGTCGAAGTAACGCCCGGTCCCGCAGGGTCGGGTCGACGCCCACCAAACGAGGGACACCGCTCTATCCGAAGCGCGTGGTGAGCGATCCGCTGATGCGTCCCTCTGCGTCGAGGACCTGCACCTCGCGCCACAGGTGGAAGCATGTGCAGGGATGCGAGATGCCGAAGGCGACGACATCGCCGACGCGTATGTCCGCGTCGCCCAGCCCGACGAAGGCATGCTGGTCGTTGAGGCGCTGCACGGCGACGCCGGACAGGTCGGCGGCAATGGGCGCACCGTCGCGGTACAGCTGGAGCGCTCGCGGCAAGCCGGCATCGTAGGAGACGTTTCGCATGCCCATGCCGCAGATCGCTAGCCCGGGCTCCGGCCGCGACAGGACCTCGGCGAACACCTGGAGCACCGGACGGAAGGCATCCTGTGCCGCAACGCCATCGAGCTTGAAGCCGCCGCGTTCGTCCAGCGCCGCGATGCCGGTTTCGTAGATGCCGTGGTCGCCGTAGAGAATGGCGCCGGGGCGGAGCACCAGATCGCAGCGGGGATCGGCGCGGACGGCGGCACCGAGGATGGCGACGACGCGATCGAAGTAGAGCGAGCCGCCGGCGCTGGCGATCAGCGGTCGGACCTCCCCTACCCGCTCGCGGACCGCACCGAGCGCCTCGGCGGCGAACGACAGGAGCGCATCGACACGACGAAGCGTCTCGGCGCGATCGGCCACCGTCGCCGCACCCTCATAGGCCGCCACGCCCGCGACACGGATCCGGCCCGCGCGCTCGCTCGTGCCGAGCGCGTCGAGCACCCGCCTGGCGGACGGCAGGTCGCGAACGCCAGCCCGGCCGATGCCGACCTCGAGCAGGACGGGAACGGTGCGGGACGGCGCCACCTCGGCCAGGGCCGCATCGAGTGCGGCGACCGCTTCGGGTGAATCGACGAAGGTGATCAGCTCGATCGTCGGATGGGCGGCCACCAGCCGCGCAAAGTGGCGTGCGCCGTAGCGTCCGCCGACCTCGTTGGCGAGCACCAGGCGGGAGACGCCGCCGGCGATCATCGCGGCGGCCTGGCGCACGTCGGCAACCGTGACGCCCCAACCGCCCGCCGCCACGAAGTCGGTCGCGAGCTCCGGGATCATCGCCGTCTTGACGTGCGGCGCGAGCAGCGCGCCATGCGCGCGGCCATAGGCGAGCAGGCTGTCGCGATTGGCGCGGTAGCGCGCCATGTCGAGGGTGAGGAGCGGCAGCGGCAAGTCGCCGCCGGCAGGCCGAACCGCTCCCGCACGGAACGCGTCGGTCGTCATCGTTCGATCTCGCCCGCGGTCACTGCCATCAGGCACCCGGCAGCACCGGATACTCGCGGAGCGTCACCCCGCCATCGACCACGATGGTCTGTCCGGTGATGTAGCCGGCCGGCGCCGAGGCGAGAAAGACCACAGCCTCGGCG
>JAEVZM010000345.1 GCA_023392225.1 Pseudomonadota bacterium | reverse complement strand
GTGCGGACCCTCGCCCCGGCGGCGCGGCCGGACGGTCAGCCGTTGGCGATGTACTGGCCGCCGTTCATGGTCATCACCGCACCGGTCATGAAGGCGGCGTCGTCGGAGGAAAGCCAGGCGACAAGCGCAGCGATCTCGTCCGCCTTGCCGAGCCGGCCGACCGGGATCTGGGCGATAATGCCCTCGAGCACCTTCTCCGGCACCGCCTGGACCATCTCGGTGTCGATGTAGCCCGGGCAGATGCAGTTCACGGTGATGCCCTTCCTGGCGTTCTCCTGGGCGAGCGCCTTGGTGAAGCCGATCACCCCGGCCTTCGCGGCGGAGTAGTTCACTTGGCCCATCTGGCCCTTCTGGGCGTTGATCGAGGAGATGTTGACGATCCGGCCATGGCCGCGCTCGCGCATGCCCTCGATGACCGGCCGGGTCATGGCGAACATCGAATCGATATTGGTGCGCAGCACCGCCGACCATGCCTCGAAGGTCATCTTGTGGAACATGCCGTCGCGGGTGATGCCGGCATTGTTGACCAGCGTATCGACAGGCCCGAGCTCCGCCTCGACCCGGCCGATGCCCTCGGCGCAGGCGGCGGGGTCGGAGACATCCCACTTGTAGGTGGCGACCCCGGTCTCGGCCTTGAACTTGGCCGCAGCCTCGTCATTGCCGTGATAAGTCGCGGCGACCGCGTAGCCGGCATCCTTCAGCCGGCTCGCGATTCCCGCGCCGATGCCACGCGTCCCGCCCGTGACGATCGCCACCTTCGGCATGTCATTCCTCCCCGTAACGTCTTCTGGTTTTTTGGACTTGCTGCTGGCTGGACTAGCGCTCCACGCACATGGCGACGCCCATGCCGCCGCCGATGCACAGCGTCGCGAGGCCGCGCTTGGCGTTGCGCTTCTGCATCTCGTGAAGAAGGGTGACCAGGACGCGCGCGCCCGAGGCGCCGATCGGGTGGCCGAGGGCGATCGCCCCGCCATTGACGTTGACGATCTCGGGGTTCCAGCCGAGGCCGATATTGACCGCGCAGGCCTGGGCCGCGAAGGCCTCGTTGGCCTCGACCAGGTCGAGGTCGTCGACCGTCCAGCCGGCCTTCTCGAGCGCCCTCTTCGAGGCCGGGATCGGGCCAGTGCCCATCACCGCGGGATCGACGCCGGCTGTCGCCCAGGAGACGATCCGGGCGAGCGGCGCCACGCTCCGCTTCGCCGCCTCGTCGGCACTGATCAGCACCAGCGCCGCGGCACCGTCATTGATGCCGGAGGCGTTGCCGGCGGTGACGCTGCCGTCCTTGGCGAAGGCCGGGCGGAGCTTCTGCAGGGCCTCGATCGTGGTGCCGGCGCGGGGGTGCTCGTCCTTGTCGACGATGACCTCACCCTTCCTGGTCTTCACCGTGAAGGGGACGATCTCGTCGCTGAACCGGCCGGAATTCTGCGCCGCCTCAGCCTTGTTCTGCGACTTCACCGCGAAATCGTCCTGGGTCTCGCGGGTGATCTGGAACTCGCGGGCGACGTTCTCCGCGGTGGTGCCCATGTGGTAGCCGTTGAAGGCATCCCAAAGGCCGTCCTTGATCATGGTGTCGACCATCTGGAAGTCGCCCATCTTCACGCCGTTGCGCAGGTGTGCGCAATGCGGCGCCATGGACATCGATTCCTGGCCGCCGGCGACCACGATCCGGGCGTCGCCGCTGAGGATCTGCTGCATGCCGAGCGCCACCGAGCGGAGGCCCGAGCCGCACAGCTGGTTGATGCCGAAGGCGGTCGTCTCGTTGGGCAGGCCGGCGCCGATCGAGGCCTGCCGCGCCGGGTTCTGGCCCTCACCGGCGGTCAGGATCTGGCCGAGGATCACCTCGTCGACCTCGCCGGCCTCGACCTTGGCGCGAGCGATGGCCGCGCCGATCGCGGTGGCGCCGAGCTCGTGGGCCGGGATGTTGGCGAAGGCGCCGTTGAAGGCGCCAACCGCGGTGCGGGCGGCGCCGGCGATGACGATATCGGTGGTCTGCATTGTCGATTCTCCCTGCCCCGGAAGGGGCATCCGCAAGCGCCCCTGAGGCGGGGCACGGTTCTCGACGACTACAGCCTCTCGGGCGACACGCTGTCAATCCGCGCCGCAGTGCCCACGCCGGTTTGTCGCGCCGCACAAACAGTTGGCGAGCACTGCAAAAAGCCCGTATCGTGGGACACGGGCGCATACAGGGGAGAGTATGCAGCCTTCGTTTCTGGGGGGAGCAGGTCGACTATGGACAAGCCCGCGGACAAAGCGCCAACCGTCATCAAGAAGTACGCCAACCGGCGACTCTACAATACCGGCACCTCGACCTACGTGACGCTCGAGGACCTTGCCGAGATGGTGAAGGCGGGGGAGGATTTTGTCGTCTACGACGCCAAATCGAGCGAGGACATCACCCGTTCGGTCCTGACCCAGATCATCTTCGAGCAGGAGAGCAAGGGGCAGAACCTCCTGCCGATCACCTTCCTCAGGCAGCTGATCCGCTTCTACGGCGATTCCATCCAGAACCTGATCCCGACCTATCTCGATTTCTCGATCGACTCGCTGGTGCGCGAGCAGGAGAAGTTCCGCACCCAGATGACCAGCGCCTTCGCGCCGACCACCCTCAGCGACCAGGTCCGGCGGAACACGGAGATGTTCGAGCAGGCGATGCGGATGTTCCTGCCC
>JAEVZM010000288.1 GCA_023392225.1 Pseudomonadota bacterium | reverse complement strand
GGTCTCCCCCTGTCCTCCTGCCGCTGGCCCTCCTCGCGATCCTCGCCGCCACGGTGATCCTCGGCCCGCTGGTCTGGCCGACCGATCCCTATGCGATGGACTTTGTGGCGATCCTCGCCCCGCCCGGCGCCGCGCATCCGATGGGCACCGATCCGGTCGGCCGCGACGTGCTCTCGCGCTTCCTCGCCGGCGGGCGCCTGTCGCTCTCGGTCGGCGTCATCGTCATGCTGGGCGGGCTGATCCCCGGCGCCATCATCGGCGTGCTCGCGGCACGCGCCGGCGGCTTCCTCGACATGGCCCTGATGCGGGCCATGGACAGCATCGCCGCGTTTCCCCCGATCCTGCTCGCCATGGCCGTCGCCATCGGCCTCGGCGGCGGCCTGTGGACCGCGGTGCTCGGGGTGATCATCTCGACCCTGCCGTTCTTCGCCCGCCTGATGCGCTCCGAAGTGCTGCGGATCACGTCCTACCGCTTCGTCGACGCCGCAGCTAGCATGGGCGCCTCGACGGCCTTCATCCTCCGCTGGCACATCTCGCCGCACGCCGCCTCGACCATGCTGGTCCAGTGCGCCGCCGTCTTCGGATACGCCATCATCACCCTGGCCGGGCTCGGCTTCGTCGGCATGGGGGCGCGCGTGCCCACCGCGGAATGGGGGTTGATGATCACCGAGGGCATGAAATACGCCCTCACCGGCCAGTGGTGGCTGACGGTGTTTCCCGGTCTCGGCATCCTCGTCGCGGTCGTCGCGGCGAACCTTCTTGCCGACGGGCTGGCCGAGGCGCTGGGGAGGCGGACGCCATGATGCGCCTCCTCGCCAGCCGACTCGGCACCTCGCTGGTCGCCCTGCTCGGTGCCGCCCTCTTCGCCTTCATTGCGCTCCGCGTCGCCCCCGGCGATCCCGCGCGCCTCGTCCTCGGCCCGTTCGCGACCGACGAGGCGGTCCAAGCGCTCAGGACCCGGATGGGCCTCGACGCCCCCCTGCCGATCCAGTTCTGGCACTACCTGACGAGTTTCGTGACCGGCGACTGGGGGTGGAGCTATTCCCTCGGGCAATCGGTGTGGGACCTCCTCGGCGAGCGCTTCCCGGCGACCCTCGAGCTCGGCCTCTATGCCTTCCTGCTCGCCCTCGTCACCGCCGTCGTCCTTGCCGTCGCCGGCGCCTATCGGCGCGGCCCGGTCTCGGACGGCGTCCCCCGCGCCCTCTCGATCTTCGCGCTCGCCGTGCCGCAGTTCTGGTTCGGCATCGTCGCGCTGATGGTCGGCTTCGAGATGCTCGGGCTCTTCCCCGGCCCCTCCGGCCGGCTGCCGCCGGGCATGGTGGCGCCCGCCGGGCCGACCGGCCTCTACACCATCGACGCGCTGCTCGCCGGCGACCTGCCGACCTTCCTGACCGCCCTCCATTATCTCGCGCTGCCCGCGATCACGCTGGGGCTGCTGCCGTTCGGGTTCCTACTCCGGCTGCTGCGGGCGAACCTCCTTGACGTCGCCGACGAGCCCTTTGCGCTCGTCGCCCGCGCGCAAGGACAGTCCCGCCTCCGCGTGTTCCTCCGCTACGTCCTGCCCAATGCCATCATCCCGACGCTGATGGCCTCCGGCCTCATCCTCGGCCAGCTCCTCGCCGGCTCGGTGCTGGTCGAGCGGGTCTTCAACTGGCCCGGGGCGGGGTCGCTGGTCACCCAGGGTCTCCTCCAGCAGGACTACTCCGTCGTCCAGACCTTCATCCTGCTCTCGGCCTTCATCTACATCCTCGCCAACCTCGTCATCGACCTCATCGCCGCGGCCATCGATCCCAGGATCGCGCGCGGAGACGCCGAATGAGCGGCGCGCTCCTCGACGTCCGGGGCCTCTCCGTCGCCTTCGGCCCGACGCGGGCGCTGTCCGGCATCGACCTCGCCCTCGAGCCGGGCACCCGGCTCGGCCTCGTCGGCGAGAGTGGCTCCGGCAAGTCGACCCTCGGGCTCGCCGTCCTTGGCCTCCTACCGAGGGACGCGGCCGTCACCGGCAGCGTGCGCTTCCAGGGCGAGCCGCTGCCGATCGCCGACGATCGCGCCATGACGCGCTATCGCGGCAGCCGCATCGGCTTCATCTACCAGGACCCGATGTCGGCCTTCAGCCCGGTCCACACCATCGGCACCCACCTCGTCCGGGCGCTGCGCGCCGCCCGCCCCGGCATCGGACGGCGGGACGCCGAGGCGCGGGCCGTGGCACTGCTCGAGGAGGTCGAGATCTCCCGGCCGCGCGAGCGCCTCCGCCATTATCCCCACGAGTATTCCGGCGGCATGCTGCAGCGGGTGATGATCGCCGCCGCGCTGGTCGGCGACCCCGACCTCCTCATCGCCGACGAGCCGACGACGGCGCTCGACGTCACGACGCAGGCCCTGGTGCTGCGCATGCTCGACCGCGTCGTCGCGGCGCGCACCATGGGCTTCATCCTCGTCAGCCACGATCTCGGCGTCGTCGCCGAGGCGTGTCGCGAGGTGGCTGTCCTCTACGGCGGCAAGCTGATCCAGCGCGTCGCACTCGCCGACCTCGCCCGCGACGCGCATCCCTATACCCGCGCCCTCCTCGAGGCGCGCCCGACATTCGCCAAGCGCGGGCAGCGGCTGTCGACCGTCGCGGATTTCCTGCCGGACGGCTGGTTCGACCATGCTTGAGCTCGACACCATCACCAAAGTCTTCCGCAAGCGCGGACGCCTCGGCGGCCGGGGCGAGACGACGGTGGCCCTCGACAGCATCTCGGTGCGGATCGCGCGCGGACGCACCCTCGGCGTGATCGGGGAGAGCGGTTCCGGCAAGTCGACCCTCGCCCGGATCGCCCTTCGCATGATCCCGCCGGACAGCGGCACGGTGCGCTTCGAGGGACGCGACATCACCACCGCGACCGGGCGGGCGCTCCGGGACTTCCGCCGCAAGGTCCAGCCCGTCTTCCAGGACAGCGCCGGTGCGCTCGACCCGCGCATGACGATCGCGCAGATCCTCCGCGAGCCGCTCAGGCTTCGCGGCGACGTGCCGCGCGCCGAGTGGGACGGGAGGATTGCCGCCATTCTAGCTGCGATCGAGCTTTCGCCGACGCTCGCCGGGCGCTATCCGCGCCAGCTCTCGGGGGGACAGCGCCAGCGCATCGGCATCGCCCGCGCCCTCCTGATGGAGCCTGAGATATTGATCCTCGACGAGCCGGTCTCGGCCCTCGACGTCTCGGTCCAGGCGAGCGTCCTCAACCTCCTCTGCGACCTGCAGCGCCAGCACGGACTGGGTTTTCTGTTCATCGGCCACGATCTCTCGATCGCCGAGTATTTCTGCGACGACATCCTGGTGCTCCGGCACGGCGTCCAGAAGGAATTCGCCGACGCCGAGACGCTGTTCCGCAACCCGCAGGACGCCTACACGCTGGCCCTGATCGAGGCGATGCCGCGCCAGCTTTGACCGCGCGGCTCCGTCGCGCCAGCAACGGCAGCGAAATCGGCCGGGTGTTCCGAGGCGGGTATCACCAATCGACAGGAAATGCGCGCGCACCGTAGGTGCCGGCCGGGCTTGCCCGGGGCACTTCAAGACGCTGGTCTGGTGCGGAAATTTGGAGCGGGCGATGGGATTCGAACCCACGACCCCAACCTTGGCAAGGTTGTGCTCTACCCCTGAGCTACACCCGCATCCGGCAGCCCCGAAGAACTGCTCGCCGCGCCATATATCGTTCCGCGCGGCCGCTTGCAACAGCGATGTGACGCTTGTGCCAAATGAGATGCACCGGTAATCGTCGCAAGCCGCTTCAACACCCGGAAAAGCCCGCCGTGCCGGCCAGTACCGACGACCTTCTCGCCCGCCTCGACAGCCTCGGCATCGCCACCACGGTGGTCACCCACCCGGCACTGTTCACAGTCGAGCAGAGCCAGGCCCTCCGCGGCAAGGTGCCGGGCGCGCACACCAAGAACCTGTTCCTCAAGGACAAGAAGGGCCAGCTCTTCCTGGTCACCACGCTCGAGGACGCCGAGATCGAGCTCAAGCATCTCCACAACGTGATCGGCGCCTCGGGGCGGCTATCCTTCGGCAGCCCGGAGCTGATGATGGAGAAGCTCGGCGTCGTCCCCGGCTCGGTGACGCCGGTCGGGGTGATCAACGACCAGCCGCCGAGCGTCACCGTGGTGCTGGACGAGTCGCTCGTCGCCGACGACCGCATCAACTGCCACCCGCTGGTCAACACCATGACCATGACCCTCGCCACATCGGACCTCCTGGCCTTTCTTCGTGCCACCGGGCACGAGCCGCGGATTCTCCCGGTCGACCGGTCGCGGGCTGCGGGCCAATTGTAAAAGCCGGCCGAAAGGCCCATTTTACCGCCGAAACCCTTCCGGCCGGCGCGCCTCGCCGGCGTCGACAGATCTTGCGAGCAGAACCATGAGCGCCGTCTTCCCCAGCGATCCCGCAGCCCGGGCCGCCGGCGACGACCTCGTCGTCGACACCACGACCCAGACGTTCGCCACCGACGTCCTCGAGGAGTCGCGGAAGCGCCCGGTGCTGGTCGACTTCTGGGCGCCCTGGTGCGGACCGTGCAAGACCCTCGGCC
>JAEVZM010000204.1 GCA_023392225.1 Pseudomonadota bacterium | reverse complement strand
CGAGCTTCAACGCAAGCTGAACAAGACCATCCTCTTCGTCAGCCACGATCTCGACGAGGCGCTGAAGCTGGGCAACCGCATCGCCATGCTCGAGGCCGGCCGGATCGTCCAGGAGGGCAGCGCCGAGGACATCCTGCTCCGCCCGGCCAACGACTACGTCGCCGAGTTCGTGCGCCACATGAATCCGCTCAACGTACTTCGCGGCAACGCCGTGATGACGCCGGCGACGGCCCTCGGCCGCACCGAGGGCGGTCTGGTGAGCGCGCCGGGGCCGGTCTGCGTCCGCGTCGATGCCGAGGGGCGTCCGGTCGGGGTCTCGCTCGCCGGCCGCGAGGGACGGATCGTCGCCGCCGACGGCGAGACCGGGGCGACGCCCGAGGTCGCCGCCACCGATTTCATCGTCGCGCCGGTCGATCTCACGCTGCGGGCTGCGATCGCGCTCAAGCGCCAGAGCGACCATCCGATCCTGCTGGTCGACCAGCTCGGCCGCCTCGCCGGTCTCTGCGGCGACGAGGAGATCTATCGCGGCCTGATGCAGCGCTAGGAGCACCAGGGGCGGCGATCGCGCCGCATTGCGGTTTCGCCGCCGATGCGGAACGCTGGACCGATGCGGAGGAACGGATGATGACCACGGCGACGAAGCAGGCGGCGGACTGGATCGCGGCGCTCGGGGCGGCGCTCTCGGCGGGAGACGCCGGTGCGGCGGCGGCGCTGTTCGGCGAGGAATGCTACTGGCGCGATCTCGTCGCCTTCACCTGGAACATCCGGACGGTCGAGGGGCGGGGCGGCATCGGCGAGATGCTCGCCACCACCCTTCCCCATGTCCGGCCGGAAGGCTTCGCGCTCGAGGGCGAGGCCGAGGTCGAGGTCGACGACGAGATCGTCTCCGCCTGGTTCACCTTCGAGACGGCGGTGGCGCGCGGCATCGGCCATCTCCGGCTCCGCCACGGCAAGGGCTTCACCCTCCTCACCACGCTCACCGAGCTGAAGGGCCACGAGGAGCGGCAGGGCGCGACGCGCGAGCCCGGCATCGTCCACGGCGCCCGGCGCGACCGGGTGACCTGGACCGAGGCGCGGGCGGAGGAAGAGGCGCGGCTCGGCCACGACGAGCAGCCCTATGTGGTGATCGTCGGCGGTGGCCAGGGGGGCATCATGCTCGGCGCCCGGCTGCGTCGCCTCGGCGTACCGGCGATCATCGTCGAGAAGAACGCCCGGGCCGGCGACTCGTGGCGCAACCGCTATCGCTCGCTCGTCCTCCACGACCCGGTCTGGTACGACCATCTGCCCTATATCCCGTTCCCCGCCCACTGGCCGGTGTTCACGCCCAAGGACAAGATGGGCGACTGGCTGGAGATGTATGCCAGGCTCATGGAGCTCAACTACTGGTGCGCCACGGAGTGCCTGGCGGCACGATATGATGAGCCGGCTAAGGAATGGTCGGTGACCGTCCGGCGCGAGGGGAAAGACACGATCCTCAAGCCGAAACACCTCGTCTTCGCCACCGGCTCGTACGGCCCGCCGCGCCTGCCCAAGCTCCCGGGACAGGACTCCTTTGCCGGCGAACAATATCACTCGAGCCGCCATTCGAGCGGGGCGCCCTACCGCGGCAAACACTGCGTCGTCGTCGGCGCCAACTCGTCGGCCCACGACATCTGCGCCGACCTCTGGGAGCATGAGGCGGCGTCGGTGACCATGATCCAGCGCACGCCGACCACTGTCGTCCGCTCCGAGACGATGATGGAGGTCGGCTTCGAACAGCTCTACTCCGAGACGGCGGTGGCGCGCGGCATCGATGTCGACAAGGCCGACCTGATCTTCGCCTCGGTTCCGTTCCGGCTGCTGCCAGCGGCGCAGAAGAAGCTCGCCGACGAGATGGCCGCCCGCGATGCGGACCTCATCGCGCGGCTCGAGGCGGCCGGCTTCCGCACCGACTACGGGCCCGATGGATCTGGCCTCCTGATGAAGGCGCTCCGCACCGGCACCGGCTACTATCTCGATGTCGGCTGCTCAGAGTTGATCGCCTCCGGTGAAGTGAAGGTGCGGAGTGGCGTCGAGGTCGACCATCTGACGCGGGATGCGGTGGTGCTCAGCGACGGCACGACGCTGCCGGCCGACGTGATCGTCTATGCCACCGGCTACCTGCCGATGGACGCCTGGGTGCGCCAGCTCATCTCGCCGGAGGTGGCGAAGGCGGTCGGGCCGAACTGGGGCTACGGCTCGGGCACCCGCGGCGATCCCGGGCCATGGCTGGGCGAGCTCCGCAACATGTGGAAGCCGCTCGCCCAGGAGGCGCTCTGGTTCCATGGCGGCAACCTCCACCTCTCGCGGCACTACTCGCTCTATCTCGCGCTGCAGCTCAAGGCGCGCCACGCCGGCATCCCGACGCCGGTCTACTAGTCGGGCATCGGGGTTCGGCGCCGGGAGGAGAAGGCGCCGCGGAGCCACAGGATGAAGCCGGCGGTGATCGCGAGACCCACGGCAAGCGCGAGCAGCGGTCGGTCGAGCGCGACATAGCCGAGACCGGCGAGCACCACGCCGAGGCCGCCGACGGCGCCCGAGACCAGGGTGTGTGGCAGGCCGCGATCGACCGCGACCTGGTAGGCATGGCGCCGGTGCGCCTCATGCAGGCGCTCGCCGCGGAGGGCCCGCAGTACCAGCGTGCTGGTCGCATCGACGAGGAAATAAAGCGGCAGCAGGAGCGCGGTGGCGAGCGCTCCCTCGGTCGCGACGAGGATCAGCAGCCAGCCGAGCACGAAGCCCAGCGTTGCGCTGCCCACGTCGCCCATGAACATGCGCGCCACCGGCACGTTGTAGGGCAGGAAGCCGAGCACCGCCGCTGCGACGACGACCGCCGGCGCCAACGGCCAACCGGCCAGCCCGGCCACCGTCGCGATCGCCGCCAGGCCGAGGCCTACCACCACCGCCTCGGTGGCGGCGATGCCGTTGATCCCGTCCATGAAGTTGAAGAGGTTCACGAACCACAGCCAGGCGAGGCCGATGATCAGCCGGTCGAGCAGCGGCGGCAGGTCGGGGAGCAGGATGGCCTGGCCGGCCGGCAGCGACGCGACGCCGGCCGCCACCGCCAGCGCCTGGATGGCGAGGCGTACGGTCCATCCGACGCCGCGCACGTCGTCGGCCATCGACACCGCGGCGACGGCGACGGCTCCGGCGAGCATCGGCCAGGGCAGGTCCGGCGCGCCGGAAAGGGCGAGGCCGGCCCAGGCAAGGAGGATCACGATGACGAAGGCGAGGCCGCCGCCGCGGGGCACGGGGTCGCGGTGTGAGGATCGGCCATTGGGCACGTCGACGCCGCGCCCCCCCCCCCAGGCGCGGCGGGCGCTGCCGCTGCCGGCGGAT
>JAEVZM010000262.1 GCA_023392225.1 Pseudomonadota bacterium | reverse complement strand
GATGGGCATGATGCGCGACGGGCGGGTGTTCGAGAAGGCCGGCGTCCACGTCTCGGCCGTGCACGGCGAGTTCTCGCCCGAGTTCCGGAAGGACATTCCCGGCGCTGCCGAGGACCCGCGCTTCTGGGCCGGCGGCATCTCCCTCATCATCCATCCGCGCAATCCGCATGTCCCGACCGTGCACAACAACACGCGCATGGTGCTGACCAGCAGGCAGTGGTTCGGCGGCGGCGCCGACCTGACGCCGATGCTCGACCGCCGGCGGCTTCAGGACGATCCGGATTCCCGCGACTTCCATGCCGCGATGGAGGCGGCTTGCGCCGGCCACGGCGTCGCCGACTACGATCGCTACAAGGCATGGTGCGACGAATACTTCTTCCTCATGCACCGCAACGAGATGCGCGGCATCGGCGGCATCTTCTACGACTACCTCGCCTCCGGCGACTGGGACGCCGACTTCGCCTTCACCCGCGACGTCGGGCTCGCCTTCCTCGGCATCTATCCCGAGATCGTGCGAAGGAACTTCACGACGCCCTGGACCGACGCCGACCGCAACGAACAGCTCGTCCGCCGCGGCCGCTATGTCGAGTTCAACCTGCTCTACGACCGCGGCACGATCTTCGGGCTCCGCACCGGCGGCAATGTCGATTCGATCCTCTCCTCGATGCCGCCACTGGCCAAGTGGCCCTGACTCGGACCGCCAGACCCAGGCGCGGCGGCGCGTCCTGCTGACCGCTCGGCCCTTACAATTGAAGGACGACCGGCAACCGAACCGTAACGGTGGCCGTGCAGCATGGAGGACGGCAATAGCAGGGGGAAACTGACGCGATGAGCACGGAAAGCGCGAGTCCGCCAACGGACGACGGTGCCTGGACCTTTCTCGAAGA
Source organism: Pseudomonadota bacterium (assembly GCA_023392225.1). Classification (GTDB taxonomy): domain Bacteria; phylum Pseudomonadota; class Alphaproteobacteria; order Rhizobiales; family Kaistiaceae; genus Bauldia. The sequence continues at coordinate 6,568 of JAEVZM010000262.1, read as the reverse complement.
TACCTACTGGTACGTGCCGACGCCGTACCTGCCCGCCATCGTGCTGGCCAATATCGACCCGCCGCAGACGGCCGCGGTCGTCGACCAGACGCTATGGCACATCGAAAGCGTCGAGAACGGCTACATCATCGGCAGCGTCGTCTCGACCTTCGGCAACGGCTGGAGCTATTCGACGCTGGTCGGTTCGATCTCGCCGGATGGCTCGGTGTCCTTCAGCTTCACGCCGAGCGATCCGAGCTCGCCGGTCACCATCGGCAACGGCTCGATGGTCGAGGTCGATGGCGCCTGGTTCTTCGAGATGCAGATGACCACCGGCAGCGGCGCGCTCAACATCACGCACTGGGCCGAGATGGCGCAGGTATCGCCGGGCGATCGCGCCTGGGATTCGCTGCCCGGCTACCCGGAGATCAGCGTGCCGGAGGCCTTCTCCGACGACCCGCCGGACCCGATCCCCCTCACCCTCTACATGGGTACCAACGGCAACGACGTCCTGCCGCCACCCGGTGCGCCCGAGGGCGTGCTCCTCTTCGGGCTCGACGGCAACGACATCCTGACCGGCTCGAACGCCGCCGATGGCCTCGATGGCGGCAAGGGCAAGGACAAGCTCACGGCCGGCGGCGGCGCCGACGACCTCTATGGCGAATCGGGCGCGGACATCCTCAAGGGCGGCGCCGGGAGCGACTATCTCGACGGCGGCAAGGGCAAGGACAAGCTCACCGGCGGCGACGATGCAGACCTCCTGCATGGTGGAGGCGGCAAGGACAAGTTCATCCTCACCGCCGTCACCCAGTCGACGCCGGACGCCTCCGACACGATCCTCGACTTCTTCGCGGGCAAGGACCGGATCGACCTCAAGAAGATCGACGCGCGCCCGGGGCACGACGGCAACGACGCCTTCCGCTTCATCGGCAAGCACGATTTCACCGGCCGGGAAGGCGAGCTGCGCTACGAGTATTCGAAGGGCAACACCATCGTGAAGGGCGACACCGACGGCGACGGCAATGCCGACCTTGCCATCGTGCTCACCGGCAAGATCGCGCTCAGCGCCGACGACTTCGTGCTCTAGCTCCGGCACTCCGGGCGATGCGTGCGCCACGGCGCGCGTCGCCCGACACGCGGTTCCTAGCCGCCCTTGCCGAACAGCCGGCGGAACCAGGACGCGATCACCGCCCCCATCAGGCTGAAGACGCTGATCGAGTTGGCCGGTGCAGGGGCCGGCGCCGGGCGGGGTTTCGGGGGAGCCGCGCGGGCAGTCGCACCGGACGCCGCATCGCCAGCAGCCACCGGGGCAACCGGCTCAGGCTCAGGCGCCGAGGCCGCGAGCTTGGCCTCGACGTTCTGGACGAACTGGCGGATCAGGACGTTGGCGGTCTCGTTGATGATGCCGGTGCGGCCGAACTGGGCGATCGGCCCGACCAGCTGCACATCGGCCGACACCTCGACCCTGGTGCCCTCGGGCACCGCGGTCAGGGCGTAGTCCATGATCAGCTTCGAGCGGCTGCCGCCACGCTTGTCGGTGCCCTTGCCCTCGACATGGCCGGAATGGGTCGCCGGGTCCGGCGTCACCTTGGCCTCGCCCTCGAAGGCGGCACCGAACGGCCCGAGCTTGATCGACACCTTGCCCTGGTAGACGCCGTCTCCCTTGTCGGCGATGAGCTCGGCCCCGGGCATGCAGGTCGCCACCGTCGGCACGTCCTGGAACAGCGCCCAGACTTCGGGGACGGGCCGCGCGACGGTGAAGGACTGCTTGATTTCCAAGGTGCTTGCTCCTCGCTATCCACGCGCCCCCGGCGGGCGCGGGGGATCGGCACCCGGGCCGACTCGCTGGCGACCCGGGTCCTCTAGCATCAGCCCTCGACCGCCATCCAGCCCTCGTCGGGATCGGCCCAGCCCTCGGGCCGGGTGACGGCGCCACGCTTCTTCATCTCCGCGAAGTAAGGCCCGCGGTCGAACCTCGGCAGCGGCCCGCGCGCCTTGATCCGCTCGGCGCGGAGCGCCTCGGTGGCGGCGAGGTCCGCCTCCCACTTGCGGCCGTTGAGGTTGAGGACGACGCCGTAATGCTCGCGCGCCGCCGTCGCCGAGACGATGCCGCACTGCACGTCGTAGACGACGGTGTCGACCTCGCGGCGGAGCGGGTCGCCCCAGCCGCCGCCGCCGGTGGTGACGATGCGCACGGTCGAACCGGCCTTGACCGTGACGGTGTCGGACATGCCGGGATGGCCGGTCTCGCTGTCGCCCTCGATCACCGAGACCTGGTAGGGCAGGCCCGACTTGCCGCCGTTGACGCCGTAGCACGCAAGGAGCGAGCGGTCAGCATTGGAGATCAGCCGGCACTCGCCGAGGGTGCGGATCTTCTTGTCGTAGCCGAGGCCGCCGCGGCGGAAGCCCGGTCCGCCGGAATCCTCCTTGAGGCCGAGCTGCTCGATGAGGATCGGGTAGCGCGTCTCGGAGAACTCGGCCGGCAGGTTCTTGGAGTTCGGCACGACGTGGACGACGTCGGAGCCGTCGGCCCAGGGCCGGCCCGGGCTGCCGCCGCCGAGGACCTCGCGGAACAGGTAGAAGTCCTCGCTGGTGCGGCCGCCGGTGAGGCCCCAGATGCGAATGGTCTCGTGGTCGGCCGGCATCTTGCCTTCGGTCGCCTTGGAGAGGCAGGCGGCGAACACGCCCAGCGAGCGCAGCATCAGGAAGAAGCGCATGCCGGTCGGCTTGCCGAAGGTCGGCGTGATCAGCGTCCCCTTCTCGGGGAACACCACGTCGATCACGTCGAGGACACCCTCGTTCGAATCGATCTCGGCCGCCCGCTCCGGCGAGGCGGCGAGCGAGCGCAGTGTCGGCGCCAGCCACTTCCGGAAATAGCGCCCCTCGACCGCGTCGAGCGACCAGTTGATCGGCCCCTTGGCCTCGGGGTCGGTGCCGTTGAAGTCGAGAATGATCTTGTCCGGCGTCTTGGTCATGGTCAGCCGGATGGCGTGGAGACGCGGCGCGTCGACACCGTCGGCCTCGATGTAGTCCTCGTACTGGTAGACGCCGTCCTTGATCTTCGGAAGGATCTCGCGCCGGAAGACCTCCGCCGTGTTCCTGAGGATCTGGTCGAAGGCCGCCTCGAGCTGCTCGACGCCGTAGCGCTCGGCGAGCGCGACAATGCGGCGCGAGCCAAGCCGCGCGGCCCCGATCTCGGCATCCATGTCGCCGGCGAGATGCTCCGAGAGGCGCGAGTTGCGGGTGATGATCCGGAACGCCGCCGAGTTCAGCTTGCCAGCCTCGTAGAGCTTGATCGGCGGGACCAGGAGCCCCTCCATCCACGAGTCGGTGGCGTGCACCGGCAGGCTCCCCGGCACAGAGCCGCCGACATCGTCATGGTGGCCGAACACCTGGCTGAAGCCGATCAGCCGGTCGCCGTGGAAGATCGGCACCGTGGTGCAGAGGTCCGGCACGTGGCCGATGCCGCCGCACGAGTTGTAGGGATCGTTCCAGAAGAACACGTCGCCCGGCTGGATGTCGTCGCCGAAATACTCGAACACCGGCTCGACGATCGCCGAGTAGGAGCGGCCGGTGAGCTTGCGGCCCTTGGCGTCGAACAGCGCGACGCGATAGTCGTGCTGGTCGCGGATCATCGGCGAGCGCGCCGTGCGCTCCACCGCGGCCTCGATCTCGAGCTCGGCAGCGCGGATCGTGCCGTGGATCACCTCGAGCTCGATCGGCCCGAGCTTGGTCTTCTTCAGCGTCTTGTCGAGCATCAGTCGCGCTCCCCGATCTTTTCCACGATGAGGTTGCCATAGGCATCGGCACGGACCGACCAGCCGGTCGGCACGACGACGGTGGACCCGTATTCCTCGACCACGGTCGGGCCGGTGATCACCTGGCCGACCGCAAGCTCCTTGCGGCGATAGAGCGGGCAGTCGACCCAGCCGGTCTGGCGCCAAAATACCGGCCGCGTCGCAAACGGCGCGGCATCCGATCGCTCGTTGGCCTCGGCCGCGATCGACGGACGATGCTGCTCGCCCACCGCCTGGATGCGGAGATTGACCAGCTCGACGTCCTGCTCGCCCTCGTAGTGGAAGCCGAAGGTGCGGTCGTGGACCTTGTGGAACTCCTGCCACATGTGCGCGACCGCGGCCGCGTCGTCGAGGTCGGTCGGGATGTCGACCTGCACCTCATGACCCTCGCCGAAGTAGCGCACGTCGGCGATGCGTCGGAGCGCGACGCGCTCCTCGGGAATCCCCTCGGCCATGACGTCGGCGAGCCCGGTCTCGGCAAGCGCGTTCCAGGCCGCGACGATCTCCGCGGTGTCCGCGCTCGACTGGCGGCGGACGATGGTGCGGATGTAGTCGCGGCGCACGTCCGAGACGTGCAGCCCAAAGGCGCAGAGATTGCCCGGATCCGGCGGCGAGATGACGGTGGTGACGCCGAGGAAGTCGGCGACCTCGGTGGCGAACAGGCCGCCGGCACCGCCGAAGGCGACCATCGCATAGTTGCCCGGCTCGCGGCCGCGGGTGGTGGTGACCTGGCGGATGCCGAACACCTGGTTGGCGGCGGCGATCTCGAGCGCGCCGGCCGCGACTTCCTCCGGAGCCATGCCGAAGCTGTCGCCGAGCGTCTTGTAGGCGGCGCGCGACGCCTCGAGGTCGAGCTTGATCTCGCCGCCGATCAGCGCCGTCGGCAGGCGGCCGAGCACGATCGCCGCGTCGGTCACGGTCGGCCGGGTGCCACCGCGGCCGTAGCAGATCGGGCCGGGGTCGGCGCCGGCGCTCTGCGGGCCGACCTTGAGCTGGCCATAGGGATCGGTCCAGGCGATCGAGCCGCCGCCGGAGCCGACGGTGACGATGTCCAGCATCGGCGTCTTCACCGGGTAGCTCTCGACCTGCGAGGCCGAGGTGTACATCGGCTTGAGGTCCTCGATGATCGCGACGTCGGTCGAGGTGCCGCCGACGTCGATGGTGAGGATGTCCTTGAAGCCGGCGAGCGCCGCCATGTGGATCGAGCCGAGGATGCCGGCGGCCGGCCCCGACAGCAGCATCGTCACCGGCCGGTCGCCGGCCGTGGCATGCTTCACCACGCCGCCGTTCGACTGCATGATCAGGAACGGAATGTCGCCGGAACGGGCGCGGATCTTCTGCGCCGCGTTCTCGAGGTAGGTCTTGCAGTACGGCTTGACCAGCACGTCGACCAGCGTGGTCATCGCCCGCTCGTATTCGCGGTACTCAGGCAGCACCTCGTAGGACAGCGAGACGAAGACGTCCGGGAAATGCTGCCGGATGATCTCGCCCACCGCCTGCTCGTGGCTGCCGTTGGCATAGGAGTGGAGGAGGCACACGGCGATGCACTTGACGCCGTCCTCGACCAGCTCGCGGACGGCGGCGAGCACCGCCTCCTCGTCGATCGGCTCGAGCTCGGTGCCGTCATAGCGCATCCGGCCCGGCACCTCGCGCACGAGATGGAGCGGCACCAGCCGCTGCGGCTTTACCCAGAAGAACGAGTTGCCGTAGCCGTCGGGCACCGACTGGCGGGCGATCTCGATCATGTGGCGGAAGCCTCGGGTGACGATCAGCCCGAGGCCGGCGAACTTGTGCTCGAGCACGGCGTTGGTTGCGACCGTCGAGCCGTGCAGCAGCATCTCGACGTCCTGTGGCGGACGGTCGAGCACCTTCAGCACCTTCTCCACGCCGTCGAGCAATCCGATGCTCGGATCGGACGGCGTCGACGGCGTTTTCACCGCCGTGATCCTGCCCGTGGCTTCGTCGATGGCGACCACGTCGGTGAAGGTTCCGCCGGTGTCGATGGCGATCCTGAGGCCCATCCTGTGCTCCCGTCTCGTATCCACATAGAGGATATCGTATTCATATTATGCACATGGATTGGAGGCCGACAAGTGTCCGATCGCCCGCCGGGCTCGCAGGTGCCGGCCGCGCGCGTTGACAAGACGGGCATGGTCGTCGAAACGCTGAGTTCGCCCCCTGGCCAGCGGACGTCGCGATGAGGCTGATCCTTCACATCGGAATGCCCAAGGCGGGCTCGTCGGCGCTCCAGACCGCGCTCGCCGCCGTGCGGCGTCCCCTGCGCGAGCGTGGCGTTCTCTATCCAAAGGGCGCTCTCAACCACAACTTCCTGATCGCCGGCATCGCGCCGCCCGAGCGGATGGGTCGGCTCTATGCCCAGCAATATGGGGACGACCATGCCGCCATTCGCAGGGACTTCACGGCATTCTGGGAGGGGATCCGGACGGAGATCGAGCACCGCAAGCCCGACACGGTGATCCTCTCCGGCGAGCTTCTGTTCGGCCCGATCGGCGAGCGGGGGCCGGAGCCGCTGCGCGCGTTGCTCGCCCCGCTCGATGCCAGGGTCGAGATCGTCGCCTATCTCCGCCGCCCGTCGGACTACTACCTCGCGATGGCGCAGCAGCGGCTCAAGGCGTCGTGGGAGATCCGGCCGGTGGCACCGATCCGCTACAGGAAGTCACTCGACTCCGCACGCCGCGCCGCCGACGTCCTGCACGCCATTCCCTACGAGCGGGACCATTTTCCGAGCGGCGACGTGGTCGCCGATTTCGCGGCGCGCCTCCTACCAGAGG
>JAEVZM010000248.1 GCA_023392225.1 Pseudomonadota bacterium | reverse complement strand
TTTCGCCGGCCGCGAGAAGATGCCCGAGCGCGGCTGGAACGCGGTCACCGTGCCCGGCGCGGTCGGCGGCTGGATCGCGCTGTGGCGGAGGTTCGGCTCGCTGCCGCTCGAGATGCTGGCCGCACCGGCCATCGGCTATGCCCGCGACGGTTTCGCGGTGTCGCCGAGCATCGCCTTGCGCTGGGCGCACGAGGTCGGCTTGCTCTCGGGCGAGCCCGGCTTCGCCGAGGCGTTCACCATCGACGGCCGGGCGCCTCGGGTTGGCGAGACCTTCCGCCTCCCGGCACTCGCCGACTCGCTGGAGGCGATCGCCGCGAGCGAAGGCGAGGCGTTCTACCGGGGGCGGCTCGCCGAGGCGTTGGTGGCGCATGCCGGCCGCCATGACGGCGCCATGACCCTCGACGATCTCGCGGCGGAGCGGGCCGACTGGGTCGAGACCATTGCAGTCGATTTCGCCGGGGCCCGCATCCACGAGCTGCCGCCGAACGGGCAGGGGATGACCGCGCTCATCGGCCTCGGCATTGCCGAGCGCGCCGGCATCGGTTCCCGCCCGGTCGATGATGTCGAGACGCTGCACGTCGCGATCGAGGCGACCAAGCTCGCCATCGTCGATACCGCCGAGTACCTGGCCGACGCCGGCCACCTCCGCGTCAGCCTCGACGATCTCCTGTCGCCGGCCTATCTCGAGGCGCGGGCGAAGCTGGTCGATCCGGCGCGGGCCGGCGATCCCGGCCACGGCGCGCCGAAGCCGGCCGGAACCGTCTACCTCGCCACCGGCGATGCCGGCGGCATGATGGTGTCGCTGATCCAGTCCAACTACATGGGCTTCGGCTCCGGCGTGGTGGTGCCCGGTACCGGCATCAGCCTCCAGAATCGCGGCGCCGGCTTCACGCTCCGTCCCGACCGCGCCAACACCGTGGCGCCCGGCAAGCGCCCGGCGCACACGATCATTCCCGGCTTCGCCATGAATGGCGACGGCACGCCGCTGATGTCCTTCGGGGTCATGGGCGGGCCCATGCAGCCGCAGGGCCACTTGCAGCTGGCGCTCCGCATGATCCTCTATGGCGAGGATCCGCAGTCGGCGATCGACGCGCCGCGCTGGCGCGTGGTCGCCGGGCGAAAGGTCGCGGTCGAGGCCGATTTCGACCCCCGTCTGATCGCCGCGCTCAAGGCCAAGGGCCATGAGGTGGTGGTCGATCCGCCGGACTCGGTCTTCGCCTTCGGCGGCGCCCAGATCGTGCGGCGCGACGGTTCCGGCTATGTCGGCGGCTCGGACGCCCGGAAGGATGGGCAGGCGGTCGGCTTCTGACGATGCTGCGCCTGCTTGTCACCCTTCGCCGACGGGGCTAGGAACGACCAGAGTTGGAATCATCCAAGCTTGTCGAAAGACGTGCCATGACCGATTACGCCGCAGCGCGCTCCTCGATGGTCGATACCCAGGTCCGCACCGAAGGGGTGACCGACTACCGGATCATCCGCACCATGGGCGAGGTGCCCCGTGAGCGCTTCGTTCCGGCGCGGGCACGGCCCTTCGCCTATACCGATGCCGACATCGCGGTGAAGGAGGACGGCCACAGCCGCCACATGATCCGCCCGGCGACGCTGGCCCGGCTGATACAGGCGGCGGCAATCACCCCCACCGACTTCGTGCTTATGGTCGGTTGCACGACCGGCTATGCCGCCGCGGTCATGGCGGGGCTGGCAAGCTCCGTGGTCGCGCTCGAATCGGATGAGCAGCTCGCCGCTTCCGCCACCGAGACGCTGACCGACGTCGGGGTCGGCAACGTCGCCGTGGTCACCGGCCCGCTCGAGGCCGGCTATGCCGCCGAGGCGCCCTATGACGTGATCTTCATGGATGGGTCCGTCGAGGAGGTGCCGGCGGCGCTGTTCGCCCAGCTCAAGGAAGGCGGCCGGCTGGTCGCCGTCGTCGGCTATAACCGCGCGGCGCCGGCCATGGTCTATACCAGGACCGACGACGACATCGGCGAGCGACCGGTATTCGATGCCTTCGTGCCGGCCCTGCCGGGCTTCTCGCGCCCCCGCGAATTCGTCTTCTGAGGGGCGGCGGGCCGGCACATGCCGGCCCGTGCCGATCACGACATCAGCACGTCGAAGTCCTTGTGGGACATATCGAGGTGCTTCTTCAGCTTGGCGAAGGCGAACGCGTCCTCGCCGCCCTTGCCGTCCGTGTCGAAGCTGAGCATGCCGGTCTTCTTGTTGTAGATGAGGTGGTCGTCGGCATCCTTCGCCTTCTTGCCGATGACGAACTCGCCCTTGTCCACCTCCGTGCCGATCTCGACCAGGAGGTCGAAGGCGATGCTGTCCTTGCCCGGCTTGAAGTCGCGGATCTTGTCCACGCCGCTCGTGCCGAGATCGATCTCGGTGAAAATGAACTGGTCAGCGCCGCCGCCGCCCTTGAGCACGTCGTTCCCGAGGTTTCCCACAAGCGCGTCCCGGCCCGCGCCGCCCTCGATCACGTCGTTGCCCTCCGAGCCGAAAAGGGCGTCGTCGCCACCGCCGCCGAGGATGAGGTCATCGCCGGCACTCCCATCCAGCGAGTCGCTCCCCTCGCCCCCCTCGATGTGATCGTTGCCGCTTCCCCCGAAGACGTGATCGTCCCCGGCGCCGGCGTAGAGGGCGTCGTCGTCCGCATCGCCCCAGAGCCAGTCCGCCACCGCGCTGCCCGTCACGTCATCATCGCCGTCCCCGCCATGTATCTGTATCTGCATCAGGTCCGATGGGGCGGCCGAGGCATCGATACGGTCGTCGCCGATGCCGCCGGAGAGCGACAGTTTGTCGGCGACATCGGAACCGCGCACCGAGACTTCGGCGGCAAGCCCGGCGATCCTGAGGCTGTCGCCGTCGCGGGTCAGGGCGATGATGTCGTTCCCGTTGCTGCCGGACACGAAGACATCATCCTGGGCGTCGTCGGGAGGGCCGGAAACGGTGCCGCCGAGATCGATGTCGATCCGCTGTATGGTTGTCCCGGACATGCTCGCGACATCAATCCGGTCGGCGCCTCCGAACGCGAAGACCTTGATGTGCTCGGTGTTCTGGGCACTGAGAGTGCCGCCCGCGGCGGCGATCTTGGCGTAGCCGCCCTGGGAATAGACCTCGAAGGTGTCGCCGCCCTGGGTGCCCGTCGCTTGAACGGTGTCGGCGCCGTTGCCGCCTTCGACGGTGTCGTTCTGGTCCCCGAGATTCCAGATGTAGAGATCATCGCCTTCGCCGAGGATGACGGAATCGTTTCCGGCTCCACCCGAGACGAAGTCGTTGCCGCCCCCGGCGTTGATGACGTCGAAGACGTCACTGGGATATCCGCCTGCCGGATCGCGGGTGACCGTAGCGGACACCTGGCTGGGGGTGATGATCTCGGCGGCGTTGGTTCCGGTGAAGGTCGGCATGTTGGCTCTCCTGAGCGTGGCTAGGGTCGCGCTGCGGCGGCCCGGTTCAGGAGTGCTGATAGCGGAGCGGCCCGGCCTCGCCCGAGTCGCCCTCAGGCAAGGCGGCGTCGCTCCGGGTCAATGCGTCAGTGAGGGCCGGCGGAGAGATCGGCCACGGCTTCACGGGTGGCGGCGGCGCGAACGCCCGTCGGGGTGTCGCCGAAGCGGACCTTGAAGCTCCGGCAGAAGTGGCTCGTCGCGGCGAAGCCGCTGCGCCGCGCCACTTCCGCGACGGTGAGGGCAGGGCCGTCGGGGTCGGAGAGCATGGCGAGAGCCTGCTGCAGGCGCGCCTCGAGAATATGCTCGTGCAGCGTCTTCGGGCTCTCTTCGACCAGCCTGTGCACTTGGCGTGCGGAGATGCCGAGCCGGGCGCCGATCCAGTCCGCCGAGAGGTCGGGCCGCGCATGGTGGCGCGCCACGAGGTCGAGGATCGCCTTGACGCGGGCAGCCTTGAGGCCGCGCTCCTCGATCGCGGCGCGCCCGTCGCGCGAGGGCCGGAGCAGCAGCGCGACGAGGTCGAGGAGATGGCCGCCGACCAGGACGGCTGTGTCGGCGGCGAGACTCTCGGCCGTGGCGAGGGTCGGGACGTAGCCGCGGATGAGGGGTAGGATTCCGTCGGAACCGTCGAGGGCGCGGATTGCGATCGGCGCACCCGGTGGCAAAAGCTCGAGCAACGGCTTTCGCTCCAGCACGAAGTGGAACGAGGTGTCTTCCTCAGCCTGCTGGGCAAGGGTGAACGGCCGGTCGTGCGCGAACAGCACCGCACCGCCTGACGGCACGAGCAGGTCGTCCGCCCTCGGCTGGCGCACGGCGTGGGCCTCACCGATGAAGCTGATGCTGATCTCGTCGCTGAGATCGGCCAGGGCGGGCGTGCGCTCGTACCAGCTCGCGCGTGACGTGGAGCGGACGAAGGTGGTCGGGCCAAGCACGCGGCCGGCAAACTCGCCGTCGAAGCGGCGCGGGGCGTTCGATGCCGCCTCGACGCCGACGAGGGTGCGCGAGACGTCCTGCCACGCCTCGAACCGGTCGCGCTCCGGCAAGGCGGCGGTTGCGAAGTGGAAGTCCCAGCGCGATGGCGCGCCGTTTTCTTC
>JAEVZM010000238.1 GCA_023392225.1 Pseudomonadota bacterium | reverse complement strand
CCTTCTTCGTCTGGACCTCGCGCTTCGCCGCCCCTGCGCGGCGGCTGCCCTGACACGGGCGGGCACTCAGGGGAGGCGAAGCGAGACCTGAACCGGACACGCCCGGCCGGATGGCGGGCCAGAATTTCGAGAAGGAAGACCTGACATGAGCACCAATTCCGAGGCGCACGCCGGCAAGGACCGGGTGGTGATCTTCGACACGACGCTGCGCGACGGCGAGCAGTCGCCTGGCGCGTCGATGACGCTCGAGCAGAAGCTGCAGGTCGCGGAGCTGCTCGACGAGATGGGCGTCGACATCATCGAGGCCGGCTTCCCGATCGCCTCGAACGGCGATTTCGAGGCGGTGTCGGAGATCGCCAAGCGGGTCAAGCGGGCCGTGGTCTGCGGCCTCGCCCGCGCCGGCAATGCCGACATCGATCGCGCCGCCGAGGCACTGAAGAATGCCGAGCGCCGACGCATCCACACCTTCATCGGTACCTCGCCGCTGCACCGCGAGTTCCAGCTCCAGCTCGACAAGGACCAGGTCCACGAGCGCGTGGTGAGCTCGGTGACCCGGGCGCGCAACTACACCGACGACGTGGAATGGTCGCCGATGGACGCGACCCGTACCGAGCACGACTTCCTGTGCCGGGTGGTCGAGACCGCGATCAAGTGCGGCGCAACCACCATCAACATTCCCGACACGGTGGGCTACGCCACGCCGGACGAGTTCCGCGAGCTGATCAAGATGCTGGTCGAGCGCGTGCCGAACGCCGACAAGGTTGTGTTCTCGACCCACTGCCATGACGACCTGGGCCTCGCCGTCGCCAATTCGCTGAGCGGCGTCACCGGCGGCGCCCGCCAGATCGAATGCACCATCAACGGCCTCGGCGAGCGCGCGGGCAACGCGCCGCTCGAGGAGGTGGTGATGGCGATCAAGACCCGCGGCGACGTCCTGCCCTACTACACCGACATCGACACCTCGCTGCTGATGCGGGCGTCGAAGCTGGTGTCGGCGGTCTCGGCCTTCCCGGTCCAGTACAACAAGGCGATCGTCGGCAAGAACGCCTTCGCCCACGAGTCCGGCATCCATCAGGACGGCGTGCTCAAGAACGCCCAGACCTACGAGATCATGCGTCCCGAGGATGTCGGGGTGAAGTCGACCTCGCTGGTGATGGGCAAGCATTCCGGCCGCCACGCCTTCCGCGAGAAGCTGGTCGAGCTGGGTTTCGACCTGGGCGACAACGCGCTCCAGGATGCCTTCAAGCGCTTCAAGGACCTCGCCGACCGCAAGAAGCACGTCTTCGACGAGGACATCGCAGCGCTGGTCGAGGACGAGATGGCGCAGGCCAGCGAGTCGATCCGGCTGGTGGCGCTGACGGTCATCGCCGGCACCGGCGGCCCGCAGAAGGCGATCGTCACGCTCGACGTCGACGGTGTCCACCAGACCCGCGAGGCGACCGGCGATGGCCCGGTCGACGCCATGTTCAAGGCGATCCGCTCGATCGTCCCGCATGAGGCGGAGCTGCAGCTCTACCAGGTCGGTGCGGTCACCGAGGAATCCGACGCCCAGGCCGAGGTCTCGGTGCGGCTCGGCGAGGGCGACAAGATCGCCACCGGCCGCGGTGCCGACACCGACACCATGGTCGCCTCGGCCAAGGCCTATGTCTCGGCGCTCAACAAGCTCGTCACCCGGCGGGCGAAGTCGAAGCCCGAGGCGCTCAAGGCGAGCTGAGCCCACCGGCACGCTCGGCGGATGTGAACAGGCGGCGGGGCTCTCCCCGCCGCTTTCGTTTCCCCGGGGCGAGACGGTACGCGATCTCGCCACCAACTCTCCCGTCCCCGAAAGACCGGATGGTAGTCCATGGTCCAGTCGTTCCGCGATGCCTTCGACATCCCCGAGGGCGTGACCTACCTCAACTGCGCCTATCTCTCGCCGCTGATGAACAGCGTGGTCGCGGTGGGGCGGGAGGCGGTGGCGCGGAAGGCCCACCCCTGGGAGATCCTGCATGACGACTTCTTCGCCGAGGTCGAGGCGCTGCGCGGCGCCTTCGCCGGCCTGATCGGGGCGAGCGCCGACGACGTCGCCATCGTGCCCTCGACCGCCTATGGCATGGCCACGGCGGCCGCCAACATACCACTCGGGCCGGGCGACGGCATCGTCGTGCCCAATGCCGAGCACGCCTCCGCCTTCCACAAGTGGCGGGTGCGGGCGGCGGAGACGGGCGCCACGCTGCGCGCGCCGGACGTGCCGCCCGATGGCGACTGGACCGAGACGATTCTCGCCGCGATCGACGCCAGCACCCGGGTCGTCTCGGTGCCCAACGTCCACTGGAGCGACGGCCGGCTGTTCGACCTCCCGCGCATCGGCGCGGCGGCCCGGGCGGTCGGCGCTGCCTTCGTCGTCGACGGCACCCAGTCGGTCGGCGCCCTGCCGCTCGACGTGCGCACGCTCCGCCCGGACTACCTGACCTGCTCGGCCTACAAGTGGCTGTTCTGCCCCTATGGCTTCGGCTTCCTCTATGTGGCGCCGGAGCGCCAGGCGGGTACGCCATTCGAGGAGCACTACTTCCATCGCGAGAACGCGGCCGGCCACGAGGGGCGGCTCGACCAGATCATCGCCTACGACCATGGCGCCCGCCGCTTCGACACGGCGGAGCGGGCGAACTTCATCACGGTGCCAATGGCGATCACCGCGCTCCGCGAGCTCGCCGCGTGGACGGTGCCGGGCGTTCGCGACCGGATCGCACCGATCAGCGCGGCGATCATCGACGGTGCCGCGACCCTCGGCTATGCGGCCCAGCCGCCGTCGCGTCGCGTGCCCCACCTGTTCGGCCTCCGCCGGCCCGGTGGGCTGCCGGCCGGGCTCGGGGCGACGCTCGCCGCACGCGGCGTCCACGTCTCGATCCGCGGCGACGCGATCCGGGTCAGCCCCAACGTCTACAACGACGCGCGCGACGTCGATGCCTTCCTCGCGGCGCTGCGCGACGCCGGCTGACCGCTACGCCGACCGGCCGAGGAGCCGGAGAAGGTTGCCGCCCATGACCGCCGCCCGCGTCGCCGCGTCGAAGTCGTCGAGGCCGGGGACCGCGATCGACTGAACGAAGGACACGTGGTCGAGGACCGGGGCGAAATCCGAACCCCACAGGC
>JAEVZM010000128.1 GCA_023392225.1 Pseudomonadota bacterium | reverse complement strand
GGCGAAGGCCGGCGGCGCGGACGCCGCCGCCGCCGCGGCCGCCGCTCGGGCAGCAACGGCGAGCGGACCGAGACCGCCGAAGCCGCGGAAGCCACCGAGTCCGGCGTTGCCACCGACGAGGCAGGTGACGAGCCCGGCGAGAGCGAGGAACGCGAGGTCGAGGCGAGCGATTCGTCCGAGACTGGCGAGGATGAGGCCGGCAATGGCAGCCGTCGGCGCCGGCGTGGTCGCCGCGGCGGTCGTCGCGGTCGCCGCGGCGGTGGTCGCGGCGAGAATGGCGAGGCCCTGGAAGGGGGCGAGGATACGCTCGCCGCTGCCGGCGACGAGTCCGGCGAGAACGTGGAAGCGCCCTCCTCCGAGCCCACTGCTTCCGAGCCCACCGCCGACGTGATCGCGGCGGAAGCCGCGTCCGCGACCAGCGCCGCCGAAGCGGACGACGCGCGCCACCATGGCATCAATGGCAGTGTGCCCCACGCGGCTGCCGAGGCTCCGGCGGAGGTTGTTTCGCCGCTGGCCATGGTCGAGGTCGCACCGGCCGAATCCGCCGCCGATGCCGCGCGGGAGACGATCATCGTCGCCCCACCGGCCGACGAGGTGGCGATCGCGGCAGAGCCCGTGGCCGAGGCTACCCCGGAGCCCGAGCCCGAGCCCGAGCCGGAGGAGCGTCTCGTCCACGCAGAGGACAGCGAGCCGGAGCCGGCTCCGCCCCCGGCCGAGGAGGATGATCCGTCCCGGCCGAAGCGCACCGGCTGGTGGCAGCGCCGCAGCTTCTTCTAGGCGTCGGCGTGCATTTCCGGCGAAGGACGGTCCCCGCCATGCGCCGGCCGTCCTTCGCCGCGATCACTCCCTGCATCGCTGCGGCCCTCACCGCCCTCGTCGGCGTCCTGCCGGCGTCGGCGCAGTCCGGTTGCGGTTGCCAGGCGATTCCCGCCGAGGGCCGGTACGGTGCGGGCGAGTCGCTGCACCTGACCTATCTCGATGGCGGCGCGAATTCCTGTCCCACCGCCATCCGCGTCTCGGGCAAGCGCCGCGACGCGCCCCCGATGTCGACGTCACCGTCCGCTGCAACGGCGGCACGCTGTGGGAGGGGGACGAGGTCACCCGCGCCGGCATCTTCAAGTGGCAGATCACGCCCAAGGCCGAGATACCGAAGGTCATGGACCCCGGTCAGTACGCCGCGCTCGGCGCGGCACAAGGGCTGGCGACCAGCATCGACGTGACCCTGGTCCTGCCCGCGATGATGCACATGGCAGGCAAGTCCGACCGGAGCTTCAGCCTGTCGCAGGCAAACCCCGACGCCGCCAGGGCGCCGCCCTGCGTCTGTGAGCGTGTCCGGCAGGAGCTCGCCCACGTCGCCCGCTATCGCGACCTCTACAGCACCGACGACCTCGTCATCGACGCCGAGAGGCAGTCGATGCGAGGCAGCCAGGTCTCGGCGAAGTTCTGGATGGACGACAACCGCGTCCTTCACCGCTTCGACAATGCCTCGGTCCCGACCTACAGCTTCGACGACTGGATCAGGGCCCAGGGGCAGGCCGATGCGGAAGCGCCATCGGGAGAGTCCGCCCCGGTGGAGGCCGCCGGCGACGCCAACGCGGCACGGCCGGCATCGCGCGGGCTCGAATCCGGAGCCTACGCCCAGACCCATCCCATCAGCTGCAATGTCACCCTCATGCCCGAGGCGACGATCCGGGACCGCTGCGAGCCGCAGATCGTCCTCTTTGCCGCGATCAAGCACGAGCAGCAGCACATGGACCGCTGCCTGAGTCTCAACCGCCCCTCGACCTATACGCTCGACGACGTCAGCTACGATTGGCGCGAAGACGGCGACCCCAACATGGGCATCTACCACGACGGCGACCGGCTCCCCTCCTCCGGCTACTATGCCTGGAGCCAGAATCCGGCCAATGCCGCCGCCGACGAAGCCGCCTCCTACGGCATCGAGGTCGACATGCTGAGCGACTTTCTCGCGGCCCATTGTCCCTGAGCCAGCCTTGCCCCCAGCGGAAGGCTGGACAGCCCCACGCCGCCGCGATAGAGCAGACCTCGATGAAAAACTTCCTGATCCAGTTCTTCACCTGGTGGAACGGCCAGACGCTCGGCACCCGCTTCTTCACGTGGCGGAAGGGCACCTTTGTCGGCGACGACGAGCAGGGCAACCGGTACTACCGGAATGCCGATGGCAGCCGCCGCTGGGTGATCTACAAGGGCGTCGCCGAGGCCTCGCGGATTCCGCCGGGCTGGCACGGCTGGATGCACCATCGGGTCGACGAGCCGCCGGCGCCCTACAAGGCGCGCGACTGGCAGAAGCCGCATCAGCCGAATCCCACCGGCACCGCGATGGCCTATCGGCCGCCGGGCTCGGTGCTGCACGGACAGCCGCAGACCCCTGCCCGTCCGGACTACGAGCCGTGGAGCCCCGCGGGTCGCTCCTAGGCGCGATCCCGCTCTTTATCCTGCCATTTCCTGTCATCGCGAGCGACGAACCTCGGTCCGCCGCTCGCGTGATGTGGCTTGCGAGCCTCAGGCCGTGGGGCGCGCGCCGTTGCCGTTCTTGGCGGACTTGCCGGTGCCCTTGGCCTTCGCCGCCGGCTTCGCACCCTTGATCGCGCCATGGCTGATCTCGGTGCCGAGCACCTTGTTGCACTCGCGCATGAACGCGGCGAGGCCCGTCCACCCTTTGGCCGAGACCAGCTTGCCGTCGACATGGGCGCCGGTCGGCGAGACGTCGACATAGGTGCCGCCGACCGCCGTCACCTCCGGCTCGCAATACTGGAGCGCGGCGACTTCCTTGCCGCGAATCGTCTCCGGCACCGCAACCAGCACCTGGACGCCGTGGCAGATGGTGAAGATCGGCTTGTCGTGCTCGTGGAAGTGCCGGACCATCTTCTGGACGCCCTTGTCGATCCGGATGTACTCCGGACCACGCCCGCCGGCGATGTAGACGGCGTCGTAGTCGGCGGGATCGACCTTCGAGAACGTCTTGGTCACATGGTGATTGTGGCCGAGCTTCTCGGTGTAGGTCTGGTGCCCCTCGAAGTCATGCAGCGAGGTGTGCAGCACCTCGCCTTCCTTCTTGCCCGGGCAGACGATATCGACCTCGTGGCCGATCGCCTCCATGCCCTGATCGAAGACGAATATCTCGTACTCCTCGGTGAAGTCGCCGACGAGCATCAGGATTTTCTTGCCAGCCATATTCAACGTTCCTCCCGCTTCGCTTGTTGCTGACGGCGTTAGAATTGCCGTAGCTCATGCATAGGAAACTTCGCGCAAAAGGCGAAGTCGATTTTTGAGGGACGCACCTCGCGGCACGCAATCCCGGGCGCAGGCGGCATGGCGGACGCCTGCGGGGGTAGCGGCGGGCCGCCGCCCCCTTCCCGCCCGCGACAGGAGGCATCGGCCGTGACCGCTCCCACCGAAATGATCTGCCCGACGGGCGCAGCCTCCGGACTCGCCTCGTGAGCGGCCCGCTCCGGCAGGCGAGCCGGACCCTCGCCGTCGATACCCGCGGCCGCGGCCTGGTCGAGATCACCCCTCAGGTCGTCGCCTGGGTCGACGCCGAGGCGATGGCCACCGGCCTCCTCACCGTCTTCTGCCGGCATACCTCGGCATCGCTGCTCATCCAGGAGAATGCCGACCCCGACGTGCAGACCGACCTCGAGGCCTATTTCGAGCGGATCGCCCCCGAGGATCCCGGCCGCTACGTCCACGGCAGCGAGGGACCCGATGACATGCCGGCCCATATCCGCACCGCGCTCACCCAGGTCTCGCTCGGCATCCCGCTCGCCGGCGGCCGGCTGGCGCTCGGCACCTGGCAGGGCATCTATCTGTTCGAACACCGCCGGCGCCCGCATCGCCGCCAGGTCGTCCTCCACCTCCTCGGCGCATGAGGCGCCGGGATCGGCGCTTGGCCTCGCCGGACGCCGGGGCTACCATCCCCCTCCCACCCAGAAATCCGGGCGACCGCCGATGCCGACCGAGCTTCTCTTTCGCGACGACGCCTACCTGCCCTCGGCCGAG
>JAEVZM010000068.1 GCA_023392225.1 Pseudomonadota bacterium | reverse complement strand
CGCTGACCCTCGTCCTGCCGCGGCGGGGCGACGCCGGCATCAGCGCGCTCGCCACCGCCGGCCTCGACACCATCGCCATCCGGGTCCCGGCCCATCCGGTCGCGAACGCCCTGCTCGCCGAGACCGGCATCCCGGTCGCGGGGCCGAGCGCCAACCGCTCGGGCCATGTCAGCCCGACCACGGCGGCCCATGTCGCGGCCGACCTCGGCGACGCCGTCGCCGTCATCCTCGACGCGGGACCGACCGGTATCGGCCTCGAGTCGACGGTCGTCGGGTTCGAGGGTGAAAGGGGTGTCCTCCTCCGCCCGGGCGGCCTCGCCAGGGAGGCGATCGAGGCCGTTCTCGGCGCGCCGCTCGCCACCCCGGGGGGCATCGCCGACGCCCCCGCCTCGCCGGGCATGCTGGTCAAGCACTATGCCCCCGCGGCGCGGGTCCGGCTCGAGGCGAGCGATGTCCGCCCCGACGAGGCGCTGCTCGCCTTCGGCCCGGCGCTGCCGCCAGGCGCCGAGCGGGCAAAGGCGGTGCTCAACCTCAGCCCCTCGGGCGACACGGTCGAGGCGGCGGCCAACCTCTTCGCCTACCTCCGCGCGCTCGACGAGAACGCCACCGCGATCGCCGTGATGCCGATCCCCGGGAGCGGGCTCGGCGCGGCGCTCAACGCTCGCCTCCGCCGCGCCGCCGAGGGGCGGTAGAGGGCTGCCGGTGAGAACGGACATCCCGATACGGGTGTCCGGCCCTGCCTTCAGCAATCCTGGCGGCGCTGGGCATCCCGAAGCTCGCGATAGCTGATACGCTCAACCAGGTAGTCGTCGAGCAGCTCGCGAACCTCGTGATCGACCAGGCACGAAGCGTCATGGGTCCGGATTCCCGCATACACCTGATCGTAGCTGCGAAGCTCGTCGCCATCCTGCACCGGATGCAGGAAGACCTCGGTGACGCCGGCCGCGAGCTTCGGCACCTGCTCGAACAGTACATCCTTCGTCCGCTCCGGCCATGGATAGATGATGTGATCGGGGAACAGCACGCCACGAGCGCGCGCCCGGTGCCGTGCCTCCAATCCGAAGCCTTCGATCGGATCCGCCGCAACCATGCGCACCGGAACCCGAAACCTCTCGGCGAGATCCAGATAGACTTCGTAGAGATCGGGCCGGCCATGCTTCACGTCCATGTGGGAATCGAGGTGCGTGACATCGATGCCCCAAGACAGCGCGGTCTCGACCTGCGCGCGGCACTCCGCTTCGGCATCCTCTGCACCGAGGCAGACGAGCGCCGCTTCGGCCGTCGCCGGAAGAAAGCCCTGCGCATCGTGGAGCGAGCGACCCGAGGTCAGTCCTCGCCATCGGTAGTCTCCGTACTCGCTGGTGCGGGTGAGGTGCACCCCGACGGGGAACCCCGCGAGCAGCTCCGCCGCCTCGCGCGACCACGGACAGGGAACCATCAGCGTCGCACTGGTCGCGATGCCGAGGGTCATCGCCTCATGGGTCGCCACGTTCGCGCTGTGACTGACCCCGAGATCGTCGCAGTTGACGATGAGCAGGCGATCGGCCGGCCCGCAGCCGAGGCGGCCTGAGAGGCTGACCGGCGCTCCCGGACCGTTTGGTAGCCGTCCCACCCGTCCGCTACCGTTGAGCGTTCTGTGGTGCGCCAGCTTCGGACTTCGCCAGTGCCAATGCTGTCTCCTCGGCGTGCTCAAGCGTCGCTTGAACGTCAGGCAGCACTCCGACACCCTCCCAGTTGCTGCGCGTGACTGGATTCTCGGCCCTGCCCGTCGGCACCACCACAAAGAGGTCCGATCCGAGTTCACTCAGCCCGCCCGGATTGGCACCACCGCGCGTGGCCGTGCCGACGATGATCGCCCGCCGAAGAGCCTGCAGGTCGTATGCGAACTCCTCGCCCGCCGAGTAGGTTTTCGGACCGACGAGAACGTAGACCGGCTTGTCGACGTAGTGCACGGGCGTCGGCGAGCTCCAGAAGGATTCCGTTCTGAACGTCGCCGTCCCGCGATTGCGCCAGATGAGGTCGTTGATGTGGACGCGCTCGCCTTCATCGAGGAAGAAGCTGACGAGGTAGGCAACGGATGCCGGGTGCCCCCCTCCATTCTCACGCACGTCGATGAGCAGCGCGGAGGTGTCCGACACGCTGCGCATGGCCTCGTCGGCCGCGGGTTGGAAGATCTCGGGCGGAGCGAAACGGCTGAGGTGGATATAGCCGATATTCCCGTCCAGCCGCTTCACCTCGAAGCCTGCCGCGTCCGGGCCGGCGGGGGCCGGTTGGTTGCCGAACGGCGATCCGAAGATTACGCGGAGATGGCTGTCCTTTGTCATCTCCCGGAGTTGCGCGGTCAGTCGTTCGGCAAGCCGCGCCGGATGGGTCATCCCGGCATAGTCATCTTCTGCGAGCGCTCTCTCGAGTGCCTCGGCCGCAAGAGCCCCCTTCTCCGGGAAGACGTAGCCTTCGCGCAACTCGGCAGCGATTCCGCCGATCGTTCTGGCGACCGTTGCCCGATCCAAGGTGATGCCCTGCGCGTTGGCGGGAGGCACGTCGGCTCGCGCCGCAAACGGGCTTACCAGCAGGGAAATCGCCAAGAGGGAGGCGGGAAGGAACGATGAGCCGTTATGGGACATCTACTCTCTGCTTCACGAAAAGAGCGCATGATCACGCTCGCTGGATCAGACTAATACGGTGAATGCGTTTCGAGTATCGCTACCGGCAACCCTCGAGCCAGACATCCGAAAAGCCCGCAGGCGCGCATGCTCCGGCCGCCAGGCGCTGGATGCGGGCGGCACGCTCGTCGAGCTTGGCGTCGCTTTGAGTGAGATCGTAGGAAGCCGGCGCAATCAGCACCGCCACGAGCCGGGTGAACTCGGCTTCGGTCAGCTCGGCCGGAGGCCGCCCATAGATCGCCTCGCTTGCCGCATGGAAGCCGACCATCCAGCCATCGGGGCCGTTGCCCATCTCCAGCGTCTCCAGCCACAAGGCAAGGATTTGCTCCTTGGAAAGGCTGCTTTCCAGCCCAAGCGCATAGCCGGTCTGGCGTATCTTGCCGATGCCGGGGCGAAACTCATCGAAGGCGAGCCGCTTGGCTGCCGATTGGGTGATGGTGGTCAGGCCGGCGCCTGAGGTCGAGAAGTCCACGCCGGAATGCGTCGAAAAATTCGGGTCTTCGACGGCGAGCAGGATCGCCCGGTGGGCTGCTCCGAGGGAGTCGCCGCCGCGACCTTCGGCAATCGCCGCGTCGGCACGCACGCGCAATCCCTCGGCGTCCGACCGCGCATCCCAATATCCCTTGGCGCCATAACCGAGGAGGCCGACGAGCACGAGAACAACCACAAGGCCCGCGTACTTCAGTATCCGCATCATTTGATCTGCATGTCCTCAGTCGCTGCTACTCGGCATTGAGGGATTGCCGCCAGAATATGAGGGAGCCGGCGGTTGCCGCGGCCAGGAGCCATGCCAGCAAGGTGGCGAATCCCATGATGCCGTACGGTCCCGCTGCCCCCGCGAAAAGCCATGCCCGCGCAGCATCGGCGGCGAAGGACGGCATGGGAACGCTGGCTATGGCCGCGCCAAAATAGGCCTGCAATATCGCGCAGCCGATCCCCACGAGGAACACCGGAACGACTGCCGCGATCATGCTGCGGAAGATGATCGTGAGCGTCGCGGCAAGGGCGGCAAGGCTCGCCAGTTCGAGAACGGCGATCGCCAACGCCGCACCGAGCACGACAATGCCGCTCGCCTGAACCGGGGCTCCACCACCGCTGCCGTCCCTGAGGAAGCCAAGCGCCGTGTTGAGGATGATGTCTCCGACGACCGTCAGAACGAGGCCAATGACCATCCACAGGAGGCAGACGGCGAACTTCGCGGCGAGGACCGGAAAACGCCCCGCGCGTGGCACGAGGTTGCGCCAGGTGGCGTATCGGTATTCGACATGGAATACGGAGGAAACACCGATCACATAGAGTAGCTGCGCAATCGGATTGCTGGCGATACCCAATGACTGCGCCGCGGACAGAAGTATGTCGGACGGGCCTTGGGGGACATTCCCCGATCGGAGGAAGAAGAAGCCCTCCATCGCGACCTTGAAGGCGAGAGCCGCCACGGGAACGGACAGGAATCCCCAGAACAGCACGCCAGGCCGGCGCCGGAGCTTCAGAAGCTCCGCCGAGAGGAGAGCGCTCACCGGATCGCCCTTCGCGTCTCGGAAAGGAACACCGACTCGAGATCGGGCTTGACCCATTTGGCCTCGAAGATCCGGATATCGGCACTTGCCAAGACGCGGATGAGCTCGGGCGCCTCGTCGGGTGCGATGCGGACATAGACCCCGCCGTCGCCGGCATCCGCTTGCGAGGGCAAGCGTTCCAGCACCGCCTGCGGCAAGTCGACGTTGAGCCAGAAGCGGGCCTGGCTGTCGAGCAGCTCGGCGACCCTTCCCTCCGCCGCCATTCTCCCATGCTGCAGAATCGCGACGCGTTCGCAAACGCGCTGCACCTCGTCGAGGAGATGGCTCGACATCAGCACCGTGATGCCGTCCCGCTGGGCCAACTCCACGATCAGCGAACGCATTTCGAGGATGCCGTCCGGATCGAGGCCATTGGTCGGCTCATCGAGAACGATGGCGTCCGGACGCGCAACGAGAGCACAGCCGATCCCGAGCCGCTGCTTCATGCCGAGCGAGAATGCCGCCACCCGTTTGTCGGCGGCGTGTCCGATGCCGACGCGCCGCAGAATGGGCTCCACCATAGCGGCGGCATTGCCCATCCGAGCAAACATCTCCAGGTGCTCGCGGGCGGTCAGGAACGGGTAGAACGACGGGGCCTCAATCAACATGCCGAGGCGACGCCGGGATTTCCTGCAAGCAGGGTCTCCGAAGATGGCAATCGAGCCGCGGTCGAGGCGCACGAGGCCGGCGATGATCCGCAACAATGTACTCTTGCCGGCGCCGTTCGGGCCAAGAAGGCCGTATACACAGCCCTGCGGAACACTGAGGGAGAGTCCGTCGAGTGCTTTGAAAGAACGAGCCCCCCATCCAAACGTCTTCTCGACGCCCGATACTGTAATGGCGTCTCTTCCATCCCCACCACTCACA
>JAEVZM010000054.1 GCA_023392225.1 Pseudomonadota bacterium | reverse complement strand
GTCGTCGGTCGGCTCGACCGAGGGGTCGACGGCGGTCTCGGCCGGCGAGGGGGGCGGGGGAGACGGGCGCATGCCCGGCTTCTGGACGGGCACCCAGGAGACGGCGACGTCGCCGGTGACGAAGGTCTGGCACGCCATCCGGTAGCCGGCGGCGATGTCGTCGTCCTTGAGGTGCTTCCGTTCCTTGTTCTTCACCGGGTCGGTGTTCTCGATACCCTTCTCGATCAGGCAGCGGCAGGTGCCGCAGATGCCACCGCCGCACTTGAACGGAATGCCGCCCTGCTGACGAAGCGAGACGCGGAGGAGATTGCTGTTCTCCTCCGCGCTGACGGTCTTGTTGCCATTGGTGATGAAGGTGATGTTGATCATCGGCCGGTTGTTCTCCGGTCGTCCGAGACGACGAGGCTCAGACCTTCCTCAGCTTGATGTCCATGGTGCCGTAGTGGGTGAGCGTATTGAGCTCGGCCCGGGCGTCGTCGAGCGAATCGAACTTCTCGAAGAGCTTGGAGGGCACGTCGTTGATGCTGTGCGGCTCCTCGTCCTCGACGATGCGGATCTTCACGGAATCGTCGAGCTCGGCGATCGTGAAGCGGGCGCGCTTGCGGCCGTAGAAGATGTAGTCGTAGGATTCGACCGGCGTCAGCCCCTTGGTGATCTCCGTGCGGAATTCACCCGGCTTGGTGGTCAGCACAACGTACATGTCCGTCACCCCGTGACCGTTGTTTCAGCGCCGCTGGCCGGAGCGGCGCCCTCGGCGTCGAACTCCTGGGTCAGCTCGATGTCGTGGTGGATCCAGAGCTGGCAGGCCAGGCGGAACCCCTTGCCCAGCTTCTCCTCGCCGAGGATCTTCTTCTCTTTCCAGTTGGGCTCGGGCAGGTTCTCCCCGCCCGAGATGATGAGGCTGGTGCACGTCGCACACTTGCCCATCCCGCACTTGTACTTGAAGTTCGGGTAGGGAAACTTGCGGATACCGGCCCTCACGACGAGGTTGGTGTTATCCGCCACCTCGTCGCGAAAGACCTCGCCGCCCTTGTGCAGGGTGACGACCGGCATCAGGCCTGCAGGAGCTCGCGTTCCTCGGCCGGGACCTTCTTCTCGACGCTGATCAGCTCGGACAGCGGAATGTCCTGGGCGACGTAGTCGTGATAGAGGGCCGTGGTGTAGAGCAGGCGCATCTGGGCGCCGATCTCGCAGATCTTCAGGCACTTCTGCTGCAGCTCGACGGTCCGGGCGTGCTCGAGGACGATCTGGTAGCCGCGCTCGCCGTGGATCTCGTCCGACACGATGTGCAGGTCGAAGAACTCGACTTCCTCGTCGGTGAAGCCGTACTTCTCGCGGAGCGTCGGGGTCTGGCGGCGGTAGATCGAGGGGACCTGCGACTCGAGGCCGACCACGAGGCCGGCGACGGCGACGATCGGGTCCTCGCGCATCGCGACCGCATAGCACCAGCTCTGCAGGCCACGGGTGGTCGCGGTCATGTTGTCCGGGTCCTCGACGCGCTCGCGGGTGGTGCCGCAGGCCTCGGCGAAGCGGATGAGGAGGTCGGTGTGGCGGTCGCCGCCGATCTCTTCCTCGTACATGTTCTGGAGAAGGAAGTCCTTCGCCTCGACGTACTCGGCCGGCATCTTGGCGTAGATGTAGGCGAGGTAGTCGGCGAACGGACCGACGTAGTGGTAGTGGTTCTCGGCCCAGCGGGCGAGATGGTCGCGGCTCAACTTGCCACTGGCCCAGGCGATGCTGAACGGCGCCTTGTTGGCGCTCTTCCCCTTGATGGCATTCTCGAGGGCGGTGCGGAACTCGTCGGGATTCATCACGTGAGGCATGGCGTGTCGCTCCAGGCGCATTGACGGGAGGAATTCGGGCCGCGCTTACGCACCGACCGTCCGGAATACAGTATACTGAATTTTCCGCGATGCAAGGGGCGGGGGATCACTAATCCCCGGTCGGGCGCCTGTCGCCCGCCCGGTGAGGTCCGCAACCTCTTCAGATCACGAAGATATTTCCCGCGCCGAGATTGTCGAGCCCGGTCGGCAGGATCGCGACGAGCACGGCGGTCTGCGTGCCGGTGCCGTCGGAGTCATACCAGAGGTTGCCGTTGCCCGGGTCGTAGATGATCCGGTGGTCGGCGTCGGTCGCGGCCGAGCCGACGGCGAAGTGGCTCGCGTCGAGCGGGCCCTTGTCGAGTGCGTCGAAGATCTTGGCCTTGAACTGGAGGCGCTCGTCCCTCTGGAAGTTGAGAAGGGTGTCGTGGCCGGTTGCCGGGTCGGCCTTGAACACGAAGGTGTCCTTGCCGCGGCCGCCATCGAGGACGTCGTAGCCGGAACCGCCGATGAGGGTATCGTTACCGGCGTCGCCGCGCAGCGTGTCGTTGCCTTCGCGGCCGTTCAGCTTGTCGTTGTTGCCGAAGCCGTTGAGGACGTCGTCGCCTTCCGATCCGGTGATGACGTCCTTCTTGGAAAAGACGTCCCGGGTCAGCTCGGTGAGGTTCGAAAAGGTGGCGGCGTCGTAGAGCTTGAGCTTGGCGCCGGTCAGCTTGTACTGGAGCACGAACTGGTCGAGCTCGGCGTCGTAGCTATAGTACTTGATGCCGGTGATCGTGCCCGCGGTGGCCTTGGGCCGGCCGCCGAAATAGCTGAAGTCCTCGCCGCTGACCTTGATGCGGACGGTGTCGTTCTGGGCGATGAACCCGTCGTCCTCGCGGTGGGTGAAGGTGACCTTGTTGGGGTTGCTGAGCAGCGTCAGACCGGTGACCGAAACCGCCGAGATCGGCTGCTTTGCGACGAACTTTGCCATTGGCGACCCTTTGCAATCTCTGGAGGTGGATCCCAGTTGCTGCCCGGGATACGCACATTGCACGACGGCCTGTCGCGGGACCGGCGCTCGGTTCGATTCACCCGTAGCACGGGCAGCAGCATCCCCCCAATCGGGCGCGACGTCTAGGCACTTCTGCGGAGCGCGTCGCCGGGGGGCGGCTCCTGCCAGGATGCGGGCTGGACAAGATGCTGGAGGGCGTCGCGGTCGCCGGCCTCGACCGCCGCGCTCAGCCGCAGCAGCAGCCGTTGCATCTCCTCGCCGGCGGGAAAGGGCGTGCGCGCGGCGAGGACCCCGGCGAGCCCGACGTCGATGGTCGGCTCCTGATGCGCGAACAGGGTCTCGTGCAGCCGCTCGCCGGGGCGGATGCCGGAATAGGCGATCTCGATGTCGACCCCTGGCTCGAGGCCCGAGAGGCGTATCATGCGCTCGGCGAGCGCGGCGATGCGCACCGGCTGGCCCATGTTGAGGACGTAGACCGAGGCGCCGCGCGTCGGATCGCCGAGGGCGTGGCCGGCCGCGACCACCACCAGGTCGCAGGCCTCGCCGATGGTCATGAAGTAGCGGACCATGTCGGGATGGGTGACGGTGACCGGCCCGCCGGCCTCGATCTGGGCCTGGAATTTTGGCACCACCGAGCCGTTCGAGGCGAGGACGTTGCCGAACCGGACATTGATCAGCCGGGTCGAGGCCCCCCCTGAGGCCCCCTCGGCCGAGAGCAGTGCCGCATCGAGCGACTGGCAGTACATCTCGGCGAGGCGCTTGGTGACGCCGAGGACGTTGACCGGGTCGACGGCCTTGTCGGTCGAGATGATCACCACCGCCGCAGCCCCGGCGGCGACCGCGGCATCGCCGACATTGACCGAGCCGAAGACGTTGGTCTTGACCCCCTCGGCCCAGTCGGCCTCGAGCACCGGCACATGCTTGAGCGCGGCGGCGTGGAACACGACGTCGGGCCGGAAGGCGCCGAGGAGGGCGAACATCCGCTCGCGGTCGCGGACATCGCCGATATGGGCGATGAGCTCGCCGTCGAAGGGACGGGCGGCGATCTCCTCCGAGATCGCGTAGAGCGCCGGCTCGGAATGCTCGACGATCAGGAGCCGGGCGGCGCCGAGAGCGGCGACGCGGCGGCAGATCTCGCTGCCGATCGAGCCGCCGCCGCCGGTGACGGCGACCGAGCGGCCGCGGACCACGGCGGCGAGGCTGTCGAGCGGCGGCCGGATGCCGGGGCGGAGCAGGAGGTCCTCCGGCGCGATCGGGGCGAGGCGGAGGTCCTGGCCGTCGCCGAAGGCGGGCAGGCGGCTGGTCGGGAT
>JAEVZM010000037.1 GCA_023392225.1 Pseudomonadota bacterium | reverse complement strand
GGCTGGCGCGGCGCGATCCGGCAATGGTCGAGTTCGCGGTGCCGGAGGGCCGGGATCCCTTCTTCAACGTCAACACGCCCGAGGACCTTCGACGCGCCGAGGCCCGGCTGGGTTGCGCGCCTCCCCGACTTGGTGAAATCTGACCGGACGGGCGGAGCCCGAGAAGAAGACAAGTTGGTTCAGGGGATACTCCAAATGCGCATTGCAAAGAGCATTGTCGGCGCCGCGCTGGCCCTCGCTGCGACCTTCGGCATCGCCGAGGCCAAGGACTGGAAGACCGTCCGGATCGGTATCGAGGCCGCCTATCCGCCCTTCAACGGCTACAACGCCAACAACGAGCTGGTCGGTTTCGACTACGACATCGGCCTCGCCCTCTGCGCCAAGATGGGCGTCGAATGCACCTTCGTCGCGCAGGACTGGGACGGCATGATCCCGGCGCTGCTGGCCGGCAAGTACGACGCGATCGTCTCGTCCATGTCGATCACCGACGAGCGCAAGGAAGTCGTCGACTTCACCGACAAGTACTATACCAACGCGCTCACCTTCGTTGCGCCGAAGGATACCGACATCACCGACGTGTCGCCGGCCGGCATGGCGGGCAAGACGCTCGGCGCGCAGGGCTCGACCGTGTCGGCGCAGTTCCTCGAGGAGAACTACGGCGACGCCGACGTGAAGCTCTATCCGACGCAGGATGACGCCTATCTCGATCTCGCCTCGGGGCGTCTCGACGCCGTGCTCGCCGACGTCGGGCCGTCCAACCTCTGGCTGTCGGGTACCGACGGCGCCTGCTGCGCCTTCCTCGGTGATGCGGTGGTGAAGGACGACCTCGTCGGCATCGCCATCCGCAAGGAAGACGGCGACCTCAAGGAGATGTTCAACAAGGCGATCGCCGACATCGTTGCCGACGGCACCTATGCCGACATCAACGCCAAGTACTTCCCGTTCTCGATCTATTGATCGCGTGATCGTGGGCTTGTCTTCTCCGGCGCCGGGCGGCGCCGGACCGGCAACGGCATAGGGGGCGGGGCGCCTTGAGCGATGCGCTCGCCCTCCTGTCCTTCGGACCCGACGGTTGGGGTGACGAGCTTCTCGCCGGTGCCTGGCTGACGCTTCGGCTGGCGCTCGCCACGCTGCCCTTCGGGCTGGCGCTCGGCCTCGCCGTGGCCCTGATGCGGGACTCGCCGAACCGCCTGCTCCGCGTGCCCGGCAGCATCTTCACCACGGTGTTTCGCGGCCTGCCCGAGCTCTTGACCCTGCTCCTGGTCTATTTCGGCGGCCAGATGCTGCTCTCGAAGGTGTTCGGGGCGGTCGAGGTCAGTGCGTTCATCTCCGGCCTCGTCGCCCTCGGCCTGGTGTTCTCGGCCTATGCCAGCGAGGTCTTCCTCGGCGCGTTCCGCGGCATCGGCCGCGGCCAGTACGAGGCCGGCTATGCGCTCGGCCTCCGCCGGGCGACGGTGTTCCGGCTGATCATCCTGCCGCAGCTCATCCGGCTGGCGCTGCCCGGCCTCGCCAATCTCTGGCTGGTGCTCCTCAAGGACACTTCCCTGGTCTCGGTGATCGCGCTCAACGATCTCCTCCGCCAGACCTCGGTGGCGGTCCGCGCCACCAAGGAGCCCTTCCTGTTCTATTTCGTCGCCTGCATGATCTACCTTGCGATGTCCGCCGTCTCCTCGGTCGGCATCGCCGGCATCGAGCGCTGGTCGCAGCGCGGGATGCGGCGGACATGAGCTTCGAGCTGTTCGAACGCTATGGCCTCCGCATGCTCGACGGGCTGGTCGTCACCGTCGAGCTGGTGGTCATCTCGGTCACGCTCGGCGCGCTGCTCGCCCTGCCGATCGCGCTCGCCCGGATGTCGCGGAGCCGCGTGCTCCGCGGCGTCTCGTTCTGCTACGTCCACTTCTTCCGCGGCACGCCGCTGCTCGCCCAGCTCTTCCTCGTCTACTACGGCAGCGGCCAGTTCCGGCACTTCTTCGAGTCGATCGGCCTCTGGTGGCTGTTCCGCGACGCCTTCTTCTGCGCAGTGTTTACCTTCACCCTCAACACCGCCGCCTACCAGGGCGAGATCCTCCGCGGTGCGATTCGCTCGGTGCCGGCCGGTCAGCGCGAGGCGGCGATGGCGCTCGGGCTGAGGGGACCGGTGGTGCTGTTCAAGGTGATCCTGCCGCAGGCGCTGCTCATCGCGCTCCGCCCCCTCGGCAACGAGGTGATCCTGATGATCAAGGGTTCGGCGGTCGCCTCGATCGTCACCGTCTACGAGATCATGGGCGTCGCCGACCTCGCCTTTGCCCGCTCTTTCGACCTCTCGGTCTATCTCTGGGCGGCGGTCCTCTACCTGATCCTGGTCGAGACGCTGTCGCGGGTGTGGAACGCGCTCGAGCGGCGCCTGTCGACGCACCTCTTCGCCGTCACGAAAGCCTGACGTGTCGGCCAAGCTGCGCTAGAAAGCGGGCCTCGTTTGTTGGTCGGCATGAAATCGGAGTGAGACAAGATGGCGAAGGTTGCCTTCATCGGCCTCGGCGTCATGGGCTATCCCATGGCCCGTCACCTCAAGGAGCGGGGCGGCCACGACGTCACCGTCTACAATCGCACGGCGGCCAAGGCCGAGGCTTGGGTCGCCGCCTATGGCGGCGCGGCGGCGGCGACGCCCCGGGCGGCGGCGGAGGGGGCCGACTTCGTCTTCACCTGCGTCGGCAATGACGACGACCTCCGCGCCGTGGTGCTCGGCGAGGACGGCGCGTTCGCCGGCATGAAGGCCGGCGCGGTGCTGATCGACAACACCACCGCGTCGGCGATCGTCGCCCGCGAGCTCGAGGCGGCCGCGGCCGCGAAGGGCTGCGGTTTCCTCGACGCGCCGGTGTCGGGCGGGCAGGCCGGGGCCGAGAACGGGCAACTGACGGTGATGGTCGGCGGTGACGCGGCGACGTTCGAGAAGACGCGGCCGGTGATCGAGTCCTTCGCCAGGATGGTCGGCCTGATGGGGCCGGCCGGCGCCGGCCAGCTCACCAAGATGGTCAACCAGATCTGCATCGCCGGTCTCGTCCAGGGCCTGTCCGAGGGCATCCACTTCGCCCATCGCGCCGGGCTCGACGTCGAGAAGGTGATCGGCGTCATCTCCAAGGGCGCCGCCCAGTCCTGGCAGATGGAGAACCGCTGGAAGACCATGGACGCCGGCAAGTTCGACTTCGGCTTCGCCGTCGAGTGGATGCGGAAGGACCTCGGCATCGCCATGGCCGAGGCGCGGGGCAATGGCG
This sequence comes from Pseudomonadota bacterium, assembly GCA_023392225.1. Classification (GTDB taxonomy): domain Bacteria; phylum Pseudomonadota; class Alphaproteobacteria; order Rhizobiales; family Kaistiaceae; genus Bauldia. The sequence goes on along the minus strand of JAEVZM010000037.1, from coordinate 90 downwards.
CCAAGCTGCCGGCGACCGCGCTGATCGACCAGTTCTACGCCGAGGTCCAGGCGATGGGCGGACGCCGCTGGGACACCTCGAGCCTGATCG
>JAEVZM010000012.1 GCA_023392225.1 Pseudomonadota bacterium | reverse complement strand
TCCTCATCCTGAGGTGCGAGCGGAGCGAGCCTCGAAGGACGCACGTGTCTCGTTGACGGAGTGCGCGGAGGGATCGGTCCCCTGATCGTCATGCACGGGCGTGTCCCGGGCATCCCCGCGAACACCGCGGTGAAGGCAAATCCGTGGATGGCCGGGCCGAGCCCGGCCATGACGTCGGTGGAGGGCGGCGTGATGCGGTCACGGGTGGGTAGTGAGGCGGACGGCGCGTTCCCCTCACCCGGCGCGCGGGAGGCGCGCCAACCCCGGATCAAGCCCGTGGGCAGGCGTCTCCCGTGAGCGGAGAGGGGTGGTGCCAGCGGAGAGGGGCCTCGCGCAAGCGGACAGGGTCGGGCCGCGCCCTTTGGGCGGGGCGGCGGGCGTCGTCGCGGTCAGTCCCGGGGCGCGGCCATCCGGAGCGTCTGGGAGGGCAGCTCGCCGAAGGCGGCGCGATACTCCCGGGCGAAGTTGCCGAGGTTGCCGAAGGCGCAGGCGAAGGCGACCTCCGCGACAGTCGTCCTCGCCTCGGGCGCGAGCAGCATTCTCCGCGCGTGGTTGAGGCGCACCCGCTTGACGAATGCCATCGGCGAGTAGCCGCGGCTCTTGCGAAAACTGTCGAAGATGCTGCGGGCGCTGACCCCGGTGAGCGCGGTCAGGACCTCGACCGTGATCGGCTGGTCCCAGTGCGCCTCGATATAGGCCTCCGCGATCCGCACCTGCCGCGGCGCCGCGTCCCGATGCGGGCCCTCGAGGACCGCGCTGAAGCTGTGGCGGTTGGCCTTGAGGAACATGACGATGAGCGCCTGCTCGATCTCGCCCAGCGCCGCGACCGGAAGGTCGGTCTCGCGCAGCTCGGCCTCGGCGATGAGGAAGCGCAGCAGGCGAAGCCAGAGGCGGTTCTCGGGCTTGTCGAGATCGACGACCGGATCGAAGGACAGCGAGCCGTTGACCTCGGCGCCGATCAGGCCCGACAGCGTCCTCTGCACCGCGGCCGCATCGAGCTGGACCGTCACCTCCTCGAAGTCGGGGCCGACATGGAGCTCGCCCGGCAGGCCCGGCGAGCCGACGAGGCTGCGCTGCTGGTCGATCTCGACCGCCTGGCCGCCGCTGCTGCCCCAGCCCGCGCCGGAGGCGGCCAGCGGAACCGTGTAGTGGTCCGAGAGGCTCGGGTAGTAGTGGTGCACCGTCGCTTCGTAGCTGGCGTAGGAGATGCCGACGGCGTTGAGCTGGCAATGGTTGCCGTGGGCATGGAAGCTGCGGAAATCGCGCTCGACCGACAGCCGGACGTCACCATAGTAGCGGCCGATCGCATCCCGCATGTCGTCGATGTCGTCGGTGCGGATGACCGGAAAGCGGTCGAGCAGCCTCTTCTTCTCGCCTGCAACGGTCATCGACACCATCCGGGGGCGGGGCGATCACACTTTCCAGCTCGACGCGGGCCCGCCGCCGCCGGCCGATCCAGCCATTGCGCAATCCTGACAGGCTTTGCGCTCCGCTGGTAGACCCGGCAGCGCCCATTCGACACACCCTTCGCACCACGATGTCGTCCCCTCCGGGGCGACGGGGATGCGGAGAAGATCGGCAATGAGGATCTCGAAATATGTCGCCGGGGCGGTCGTCGCCATGGGCCTCGCCAGCGGCGCGGCAAGCGTCAGCGCCCGCGCGCTGACCCCGGACGAAGCGCAGGCGATCGCGGAGGAGGCGTATATCTACGGCTATTCGCTGATCTCGGTGGAGATGTCGCGGAAGGTGATCACCAACGTCGCGCAGCCGACCACGACGCGGGCGCCGATGGGCCAGTTCGCCAACCTTCGCGAATACCCGACGGCGGCGTATCGCGACGTCACCGCGCCCAACGCCGACACGCTCTATTCCAACGCCTTCGTCGACGTGGCCGAGGAGCCGTGGATCATCAGCTGGCCCGACATGGGCGAGCGCTACTACGTCTGGGAGCTCTACGACGCCTGGGTGCCGGTGTTCTTCGACCCGGGCTCGCGCACGACGGGGCAGAAGGCGCAGGCCTACGCCATCACCGGGCCCGGCTGGACCGGCACGCTTCCGGACGGCGTCACGGAGGTGAAGTCGCCGACCGCCTCGGTCTGGATCCTCGGCCGCACCTACTCGACCGGGACGCCCGAGGACTACAAGGCGGTGTGGGCGCTCCAGGACCAGTACAAGCTCTACCCGCTCAGCGCCTGGGGCAAGGCCTACGCTCCCCCTCCCGGCAAAGTCGACCCGACGATCGACATGAAGCGCTCGGTGCGCGACAGCGTCAACGCGCTCGATGCCGAGGCGTTCTTCGGCATGATGGCCGAGCTGATGAAGGCCAATCCGCCGGCGCCAGAGGACGCGCCGATGGTCGCCAAAATGGCCGAGATCGGCCTCGTGCCGGGCGAGGACTTCGACCTCGCCAAGCTCGACCCCGCGATCGCGGCGGCGATCGAGAAGGCGCCCAAGGCGGCCTGGGCGAAGATCGACGCCTATACGGCGCAGTCGGGCGTGGTGAAGCAGGGCTGGCTGGTCAACCTCAAGGTCGGCCACTACGGCACCGACTACATGGCCCGCGCCTGGCTGTCGGCCTTCGGCATTCCGGCCAATGCGCCGAAGGATGCGGTCTATCCGGTCGGCCTCGCCGACGCCGACGGCCAGCCGCTCGACGCCTCGAAGCACAACTATGTCATCCGCTTCGCCGCGAAGGACGACCTGCCGCCGGCCAATGGCTTCTGGTCGCTGACGATGTACGACGACGGGTACTTCTTCGTGCCGAACGCGCTCAACCGCTACACGCTGAGCGAGCGCAACCAGCTGAAGACGAATGCCGACGGCTCGATCGATCTCTATCTCCAGAAGGAGAATCCCGGGCCGGAGAAGGAGTCCAACTGGCTGCCTGCCCCGGATGGGCCGTTCATCCCCATGTTCCGCCTCTATTGGCCGAAGGAGACCCCGCCGTCGGTCCTCGACGGGACATGGTGGCCGCCGGTCATCGCCAAGGGCTAGCCGCGGCAGGGCGGGTTCGTCGAAGGCGCAACCCGCCCGGTGGGGATGAGGCGCAGCGGCGGGGCGGGCGGCAACGTCCATCCCGCCCCGTGTCGAAATCCGCGCGGCCCGTCCGTCGTCGGCGGGAAGGCAGGGCAGCGGGCCCGCCGCAACGCTTCTGAAAGGCGCGGCTCATGACGCAGTACCTGGTCGCCATTCACCACCCCGCCGCCAACGACCCCGCCGCCCCCGAGGACGCGGC
>JAEVZM010000706.1 GCA_023392225.1 Pseudomonadota bacterium | reverse complement strand
CCCTTCGGCATGGACTGGATCGCCAACAACGGCATGACCAGCCTGATCCTCCGCCACTGCCCGGAGCTCGCCTCGGTGATGCCGCGGAGCGCGACGGCGTTCGCGCCCTGGCGGCCGGTGACCTCGGGAGCGACGACGTGAGCGATACCGAGGGCCTGCTCGATTTCCTCAAGCAATCGCTGGCGAGCACGCTGTGGGGGCGGCGGACCCACCGGGTGAGCCGCGGCAGCAACGTCACCGCCGGCTCGATGAGCTACGTCTCGCAGAACGCGCGCGAGCCGCTGTCGCCGCTCGAGGAGGCGCTCCTCATCGCCGCCACCGGCGCGAGCGGCCTGACCATGCCCGATCGTCCCTTCGCCGATCCCGACACCGGCGAGACGATCATGTCGAAGCCAAACCTGACCATGGCGGGACGGACGGCCGGCAGCCCGGACAATGCCCAGGGCACCTACTTCTTCATGATCAACGACGCAGGGACCTACTTCCTCCGCCACCTGCCGCCACCGGAGGACGGTCCCGGTCCGTGGACGCCGGAGGCGCTCATCGCCCGCGCCGAGCAGTCGAAGGTGATGCTCCTCGACCGGCGCATCGACGTGCCGGACGGGATGCGCGACTTCCCGGCCTATCTCGATTCCAACCGGTTCCTCTCGAACCTGCCGGGGACGACGATCTTGTTTCCGGTCGTCGACCTCTCGCACCAGTACATCAACGGACTGATGTACCTCATCACCCAGCCGGCCAAGGCGCGGCCGACGATCGTCGACGACCGCAACTTCTATCGCATCGCCGGCGTGAAGCCGTGGGTGAAGAACGGGTTCCTCAACAAGGACATCAAGGTCCCGCTCGGCGTCATCCAGCAGATGCGAACCCAGCTCGAGGCGACCCTCCTCACCCAGAACCTGTTCCTCGTGGCCGAGGCGATGGGACTTGGCGCCTGGATCCACGGTGCGCTGTCGCCGCCGGTGCTGATGGGCGACCCGAAGTTCCGCGACACCTACGGCAAGCTCCTCGACTTCGACCACGTCACGCCGCCGTGGAAATTCCTCGACATGTTCCGCTGGTCGACGTTCCCGGTCCGCCAGATGAAGCACGTGCGCAGCCACCCGGTCGGGCTCCGCCACAAGGGCGAGACGCTGATCAAGGCAATGTGCCCGCCGTACTACGACACGATGTCCGAAGCCGTGGACGAGGTGATCGCCGGCAAGTTCGGTCCGGACGGCGTCTACAAGGATACCGACCTTTTCCGCCGGATCTACAAGGACGACTATGGCGAGCGCTATCTCGCCGAGGCGGCGGAGTATAGCAGCGACGTCATCGCCTGCGTCCGGGCGATCTGCGAGTACATCTACCGCACCCACGGCCGCTTCCCGGCCCATTGCGAGGCAATCCATGCGCCCGGGATCTGGCTCCAGGTGCACCACGTCGAGACCGAGTACTACGACCGCTTCTTCCGGAACGGGCTGAGGGACGTGCATCGGCAGCACGATGCGCGCTGGCACTGACGAACGACCGGTGAATCTGCCGGCGCTTCAGCTGCCGGCCTCCCTGGGGGGAACGAGCGAATGGCGAAGACACGTCTGCTCGTCAAGGTCCGTGGCAACGGCAGCGCGTTCGCGAAGGCGGCGACGGCCGCCTTCGGCGCGACCGACGTCGAGGTCGAGCCGATCCTCGAGGTACCGGCCCAGCCCGCCGACGCAGCGTTCGGGCTCGCCGCTGCACCGAAGGCGACCTGGCTCCGCGTCGGACTCGCCGCGGCGGCCGGCAATCCCTGGGACCACGCCCACGACATGCTCGACCCCGGCAGCGGATTCGCGCTCGGCGGCGGGCGCATGGAAGCGATCGAGCCCGACATCGATCAGGAATGGCCCGGCTTCACCCCGCCGAGCGGGAACGAGGGCAAGGCCCTCGCCACAGCGGCCGACATCTGCGCCTTCGTCGACCAGGACCCGGCCGGGGGAAAGGCCGTGCGCTCCGGCGACATGGGCTGGAACCTCCATGACGCCTTCAGCGAGCTCGCCAAGGCCCGGACCCGCCTCGGCAACGAAGCGGACCTCGGCGCCAAGCTCGGCCAGATCGTCATCGCGCATCTCGATACCGGCTATGACCCCCACCACATCACCCGCCCGGCGCGGCTCGACCTCGATCTCCAGCGCAGCTTCGTCGACGGGGACCCGCCGAAGAGTGCCGTCGATCGCACCCCGCCGGGCATGGAGTCGCTCCGCAACCGCGGCCACGGCACGGCGACGCTGGCACTGCTCGCGGGCAACCGCCTCGACGGGACCTCTCCTGAATGGCCGGGCTTCACCGACTTCCTCGGAGGGGCGCCGCTGGCCCGGGTGATCCCGGTACGGATCGCCGACTGGGTGGTGCGGTTCAGTGTCGGGACGATGGTGCAGGGCTTCGACTACGCCCGAAAGCAGGGCGCGCACGTGCTCTCGATGAGCATGGGTGGCCTCTCCTCCCGCGCGCTGGTCGATGCAGTCAACCTCGCCTACGACGCCGGCATGGTGCTGGTGGCCGCCGGCGGCAACAACTTCGCCGGCACGCCGATGCCGCGGACCATCGTCTTCCCAGCACGCTACCGGCGGGTCCTCGCCGCTTGCGGGGTGATGGCCGACGGCCGCGCCTATGCCGACCTCGACACCGGCACGATGCAGGGGAGTCACGGCCCGCCCAGCAAGATGCCGACGGCCATCGGCGCCTATACGCCGAACGTCCCCTGGGCCCAGATCGATTGCGGCAAGGTCGTCGACATGGACGGCGCCGGCACGTCCGCCGCCACCCGGCAGGTGGCGGCCGCGGTAGCGCTGTGGCTCGCCGAGCATTTCGAGGCGGTGATGCAGTATCCGCAGCCGTGGATGCGCGTCGAGGCGGTGCGGCGCGCGCTGTTCGAGACGGCCGCCAAGTCGACGCCGCGGATGAACGAGGCGAAGACCTTCGCGACCATCGGCCAGGGCGTTCTCAAGGCCGACGCGGCACTGTCCTTCGCGCCGGCCGACCACGCGACGCTCGCGAAGCTGCCGCCGGCGCAACCCTCCTGGTCGTGGCTCGACATGCTCACCGGCGGCGGCGTCAGCGTGGCGCCGGGCGAGCCGCCCGCGGCGGAGCGCGCGGCGATGCTCCGCCTCGAGCTCACCCAGATGGCGCAGCGCGTGCCGGAGATCGAGGCGGCGATCGCCGATCCCGATCTCCCGGCGGGAGGGATCGCCGGCGTCGCCCGCCGCCGCTACCTCGAGGCCGCCCTCGACCACGGCAACCCGTCCCGGCCGCTCCGGCGCCTCCTCGAGAACCTGCTCGAGCGGGCCTCCGCACCGCTTCGTGCCGACGGAGCCGGAAGGGAGCCGCCCCGGATCGCGCGCAAGCAGAAGCGGCCGCCGCCACCCCGGCGCCGGCTCCGCGTCTACGCGCTCGACCCCAGCATCGCCAAGTCGCTCGACTCGGTCGCGGTCAACGAGGCGACGCTGGCGATCCCCTTCGACCGCGACCTCGCCCCGGGGCCCGTCGGCGAATATCTCGAGGTGATCGACGTCGATCCCGCCTCGGGCCGCCTCTACGATCCGGTCGACCTCAACGATCCCGAGCTCATCGCGCAGGACGGCTGGCCGCCGTCGGAGGGCAATCCCGCCTTTCACCAGCAGATGGTCTACGCCGTGGGCATGACCACGATCGGTCATTTCGAGAAGGCGCTCGGACGGAAGGCCCTGTGGGCGCCGCGCTACGCCCCAACCGACAGGACCGGCAGGCGGAAGGGCCAGAACGTGCCCCGGCTGCGGATCTACCCGCACGCGCTCCGGGCGAGAAATGCCTATTACAGCCCGGACAAGAAGGCGCTGCTGTTCGGCTACTTCCCCGCCGCGTCAACCGCCGCGGACGCCACCGCGCCGGGCTCGATGGTGTTTTCGTGCCTCTCCAGCGACATCATCGCCCACGAGATGTCCCACGCGCTCCTCGACGGCCTTCACCGCCGCTTCCAGGAAGCTTCGAACCCCGACGTCCCCGCCTTCCACGAAGCCTTCGCCGACATGGTCGCCCTGTTCCAGCACTTCACCATGAAGGACCTGGTGCGGTTCGAGATCGGCCGTGCCCGGGGCACGCTGTCGGCGGCCCGCCTGCTCGGCGGCCTCGCGCGCCAGTTCGGCGAGGGCGCGGGCATGGGCGGTGCGCTCCGCGACTATCTCGGCGCCGAGATCGCCGGCCTCGACTATGCGACCACCATGGAGGTGCACGCCCGCGGCTCGATCCTGGTCGCCGCCGTCTACGACGCTTTCATCCGCATCGTCGAGCGCCGCTCGGCCGATCTCATCCGCATCGCGACCGGCGGCACCGGAATCCTGCCCGACGGTGCGCTCCACCCGGATCTCGTCGACCGGCTCACCGGCGAGGCCTGCCGTGCGGCCGAGCAGGTCCTCCACATCTGTATCCGCGCGCTCGACTACAGCCCGGCGGTCGACATCACCTTCGGCGAGTATCTCCGCGCCCTGATCACCGCCGATCGCGACCTCGTCCCAGACGACCCGCTCGGCTACCGGGTCGCCTTCATGGAGGCGTTCCGGCGACGCGGCCTCCTGCCGCGCGGCGTCCGCACCGTGTCGGAGGAGTCGCTCGCCTGGGGCACGCAGGAGAACCCGGCGCCGGACTGGCTGCCGCGGATCCTGGAGGCACTGGACCTCGGCTGGGACATCGAGCTCGACCGTTCGACCGTCGCCGGGCTCAACGAGGAGAACCGCTGGAAGGTCTGGCGGCGCCTCACCAAGGAGCTGAAGAAGGCCTTCGCCGAGGACGACACCGCCTATCGGCAGCTCGGGCTGCTCGAGAACGTGCCGCGCTACAACGCCGACGGCACGGTCGCGCGCGAGGCCGCGGAAGGCGAGACCACGTTCGAGGTCTTCGGCGTGCGCCCGGCGCGGCGGGTCGCGCCCGACGGCTCGATGCGGACCGAGGTCATCATCACGATCCTCCAGCGCCAGCCTGTGGCCTATGACGGCCGCGACGTCGCCAACGGCTTCTTCTGGTTCCGCGGCGGCGCGACTCTCATCGTCGACGCCACCCGCGGCAAGGAGGCGATCCGCTACAGCATCGTCAAGAACAGTGGCAGCACGACGCGGCGTGAGCGCCAGCGCGAGGCAGCCGGCGAGAGCTTCCTGTCGCCGCTGCGCGCCCTCTATTTCGGCGCCGCGAGCGGGGAGCCATTCGCCATTATGCACGCCGACCGGGAGGGCTGAGCGATGGCACGGAAGGCAGCCGCCAGGAAGCGCAGCCGGACCCCGACCACCCGCGCGGCACGGCAATCGACCGCGCCGGCGGCGGCAGGTCCGGTGACCGTCCGCCACTACTGCCAGGGGATCGGCGACTGCCACCTCCTTCGCTTCCCGAAGGAGGACGGTGGCGACTACTGGATGCTGATCGACTGCGGCGTACACAGCTCGGTCAAGGGCGGCTCCGACCGGATTCGGGAGATCGTTGCCGACATCGCCGAACGGACCGACCGGCTCGACGTGGTGGTGCTCACGCACGAGCACTGGGACCACGTCTCGGGGTTCCTGACCGAAGCCGACACGTTCGGCGGGCTGGAGGGCGGCGAAGTGTGGATGGGCTGGACGGAGGACCCGGACGACCGGCAGGCCCAGGCGCTCGACACGTTCAAGGACGAGGCCCTCGCGACGCTGCAGATGGCGAGTTCGGCCTTCGATCGGCTCGGCGCCCCGTCGCCGTTCCAGCTCGCCCTCGGCAAGGGCATCGATGCCGTGCTCGGATTCAATTTCGGGGCGAAGGGCGAGCGCGTGCGCTCGGCCCGCGACGCCGCGCGGAAGCTCTCCAAACGCGTCCGCTATCTCGAGCCGGCCGGTACATCGCCGCTCGCCCTCCCCGGCGTGCCCAACCTCCGCGTCTACGTGCTCGGCCCGCCACGCGACGCCGCGCTGCTCGGCCTCACCGAACGGGCAAGCGAAATCTACGACGGCGGCGGGCCGCTCGCCGGCGCCATCGGCAACGCGCTGAAGGCGGGCGGGGACCCGGACGGCAACGACTACGCCATGCCCTTCGAGCCCAATGTCGGCACCCCGCTCTCCGACCTCGCCGAGCCGAGTGGCGCCGACCTGGCCAACGCCGCCTTCTTCCGCGAGCGCTATCTCGGCCCGAAGACGGCGCGGGGCGAGGACGACTTCGCCTGGCGGCGGATCGACTTCGACTGGCTCGGGGCCAGTGCCGACCTCGCACTCCAACTCGACAGCCGGACCAACAACACGAGCCTCGTGCTCGCCTTCGAGCTGGTCGATAGCGGCCACGTGCTCCTGTTCGCCGCTGACGCCCAGGTCGGCAACTGGCTGAGCTGGCACGATCTCTCCTGGACCGTCGGCGGCAATCCGCTGAGCGCGGCGGACCTCCTCCGCCGGACCGTCCTCTACAAGGTCGGCCACCACGGCAGCGAGAACGCGACCCCGAAGGCTAAGGGCCTCGAGATGATGTCGAGCGAGGACCTGGTCGCCTTCGTCCCGACGAACGAGAGCGACGCGCGAAAGGTCGGCTGGGGGGAGATGCCCTTCCACGCGATCCTCGATGAGCTTGCGCGCCGCACCCGGCGCCGGGTCATCCGTGCCGACGACGCCTGGATAAACGCCGACGCGCCGCCGCCGGGCTTCGCGACGCCGTCGGCCGCGGTGACCGGCATCCGGCATCGGGCCGGCCTGTGGGTCGAACTCGACCTTTCGTGAGTGGAGGCTTGACGATGCGAGCGGCGTTGTTTGTTGCAGCGGTATCGATCGCGGGGTGTGGTGGCGGGGCCCGCGCGGCGCAGGACTGCGCCATTGCCGGCGCCGCCTATGGTGATGGCGCGGCGCTTTGCCAGCCGGCGGTCCGCGACGGGCGGGTCGAGCAGATGCTGTTCGTCTGCGAGGGCGGCTCCTGGACCAACACGGAGGCGCGCTGTCCCGAAGCGTTTGCCTATTTCTGCCGGATCGGCCCCTACTCGGTCCCGGTCGGCGACACCCTCCTGCTCGGCGCCGGGCCTGCCGTTCTCGAATGCGCCTTTCCCGGGGTGCTCAAGCTCAACCAGGACGCAGCGCCGGTATCGCCGGCGGAGGCCCCGGCGCTCCCGAGCGTCACGGTGCGGAACGTCCAGCACTTTCTCAGCGACGAAGGCGCTGGCATCGACTGCGCACGGGACCCCTGTGATGGGCGGGCGGACGCCCGCACGCTCGCCGCCGTCATCCGGTTCGTGCGCGACAATTTCGGCAACCTGAGCGCTGAGGAACAGATGGAACTGGGAGCATCCAGCGCATCGGAGGTGGAGGCGGCGCTGCTCGCCCGCAGCCCCATCGACGTCATTCCAGCCTTCGCCCGCATCTTCGACGTCCCGGCGGCGCAGTGAGAAAGGTGCCCTCGTGAGAATCTCGGCCAATCGGGAAGAGAAATACCCGCTCCTCGGCGCACTGCTCGAGCAGATCGCCGGCGACATCGATGCCAACCCGGAGTTCCGGCGCGCGTTGTTCGAGTCCTGCGGTGGCAGGAACGACGACCTCGACCGGGCGCTTGCGCTCAACAGCAACCCCTGGGTCACGGTCGAGCAGCTCGACGGCAGCAACGGCGCCTACACGACGGACCGCGTCAACACGATCGTGGTCGACCAGGCGCTGGCCGATCGGCTGATCGCCGGTGGCGACGCGGCGGCCTACGAGACGACCGTCGTCGTCTTGTGCCGCGGGCTGCTTCACTGGCTGGGGGGCAAGGACTGGAAGGCCCGGAACAGCGACCCCGGCGCGGCCTTCGAGCGCCTCCTCGCCGACCGGCGCATCAGCCTCAAGCCGACCGAGAAGCACGAGCCGCCGCCGGAGACGGAGCGTCAGCCGCCGCCGGAGCCGAAAGCGGCGGAGGCGACACTTGCGATCTCGCATCGGCTCGGCGCCACCATCCTCGACATAGCCAAGCGCCACCTCGGCCAGCCCTACGAGTTCACGCCGACGCCGAACTACGAAGACCCGGAGTGGAAGGGGCCATTCGACTGTGCCGAGTACGCCTCCTACTGCGCCTATCGCGCCTACGAGATTCCCTACGGGGTGGTGCCCGATCCTGCCAATCGCTTCAATTCCTACAGCGGCTACTGGCAGCGCGACGCCGAGAAAACCGGCATCAAGATCAGCTGGCGCGATGCCCTTCACATTCCCGGCGCTCTGCTCGTCCGCTACCCGCCGGGCAACGAGCCGCCTCCCTATGGCCATGTCGCGATCTCGCTCGGAAATGGCGGCGACACCTACGAGGCGCGCGGCAAGCAATATGGCGTCGTCAAGCACACCGCGATCGGCCGGAGCTGGAACACCGGCATCCTCATTCCCGGGGTGCTCTACGACCTACCGGAGGGGCTCGGCAGCGAGCTGCTCCTGTTCAAGGTGCTCGACCCGCCTGCCGGCTACAGCCCGATCGTCGAGGAGATCCAGGAGCGCCTCGTCGGCCAGGGCCTCCTCGCCGCGGCGCAGGTCAACGGCCTCTACGACGTCGTCACCGCCAAGGCGGTGAGCGCCCTCCAGGACCGAAAGGGCGTCGTCGTCGACGGCGAGGTCGGCCCCGAGACGGGGGCCCTGC
>JAEVZM010000704.1 GCA_023392225.1 Pseudomonadota bacterium | reverse complement strand
GCTCAAGGGCGTTGTCACGATCTACCAGGAGTTCACCCTCGCGCCGAACATGACGATCTGCGAGAACGTCTTCATCGGCCGTGAGCCGGGCTCGAAGCTGTTCGTCAGCTGGCGCCGCATGGCCGAGGAGACCCGCGTTCTTACCCGCAGGCTCGGGCTCGAGGCAGATCCGATGACCATGGTGCGCGAGCTCTCGGTCGCCGAGCAGCAGCTGGTCGAGATCGCGCGGGCCTTGTCGATGAAGTCTCGCCTGATCGTCATGGACGAGCCGACCTCGGCGCTTTCCCAGGCCGAGGTCGAGAAGCTGTTCCGGATCGTCCGCGACCTGAGGGCCGAGGGCATCAGCATCATCTTCGTGACCCATCGCCTCGAGGAGGTGATCGAGATCTGCGACAGCTACACGGTGCTGCGCGACGGCCAGTTCGTGGCCAGCGGCCGCGTTGCCGAGACCGACATCGACGGCATCATCCGCATGATGGTCGGCCGCGAGGTCAATGCGCTCTTCCACCACCGCGAGGATGCCAGTGCCGGCGAGGTCGCGCTCGCCGTCGAGGGCATCTCCCGGCGCGGCTCGAGCAAGGACCCCAGCGCCACCGTCCTCGCCGACGTCTCCTTCGCGGTGCGCCGCGGCGAGATCCTCGGCATCGCCGGGCTGGTGGGCGCCGGACGGACCGAGGTGGCGCGCGCCATCTTCGGTGCTGACCCCTTCGATTCGGGACGCGTGCTCGTCGACGGTCAGCCGGTGCGGATCACCTCGCCGCAGGCGGCGATCCGCCACGGCATCGGCCTCGTACCGGAGGACCGCAAGCAGCAGGCCCTGTTCCTGTCGCTGGCGATCCGCATGAACCTCTCGATGGCTTCGCTCGACCGCCTGTCGAAATGGGGCATCTTCGTCAACGAAGCCAAGGAGGCGACGCTGGTCGAGGAGTACCGCCAGGCGCTCTCGATCCGCATGGCGGGACCCGAGCAGATCGTCGCCAACCTGTCGGGCGGCAACCAGCAGAAGGTGGTGCTGGCGCGCTGGCTGGCGCTGCAGCCGAAGGTCCTGATCGTCGACGAGCCGACCCGCGGCATCGACATCGGCGCCAAGGTCGACGTCCACAACCTCCTCTTCGACATGGCGCGCTCGGGGATCGCGGTGATCGCGATCTCGTCGGAGCTGCCGGAGGTGCTGGCGGTCAGCGACCGGATCGTGACCATGCGCGAAGGCCGGGTGACGGGCGAGATCGGCCGGGCCGACGCGACCGAGGAGAAGCTGATGGCGATGATGACGCTGGCCAGGGCCGCGTAGGGGGCGATGGAGACATGACCGACAGCACAGCGACTGCCCGTAATCCGGTCGACGCGTTCACCATCTTCGCCCGCTTCGCACCGCTGATCTTCCTCATCGTGCTGATGGCGGTGTTCTGGGCGCTGAACCCGCGCTTCGTGCTGCCGCTCAACCTTTTCAACATCATGCTGCAGGTGTCGATCTACGGCCTGCTCGCGATCGGCATGACGTTCGTGATCCTCACCGCCGGCATCGACCTCTCGATCGGCTCGCTCCTGGCGATGGCCGGGCTGGTCGCGGCCGCGGTGTCGAAGGGCGGGCTCTCCAACCGCTTCACCGTCGGCGAAGGCGCCGAGGCGTTCAGCAACCCCTGGTATCTCGCCGCGCTCGCAGCGATCGGTGTCGGCGTGATCGCCGGTTTCATCCAGGGCTCCGCCATCACCCGCCTCAAGGTGCCGCCATTCGTCGTCACGCTGGGCGGCATGTCGGTGTTCCGGGGCGCGGCGCTGCTGTTCGCCGGCGGCGGCCCGATCAGCGGCTTCGACCAGGACTTCGTCTGGTGGGGCCAGGCCCGCATCGGCGGCCAGGTGCCGGTGCCGGTGATCATCTTCCTCGTCTTCGCGATCCTCGCCCACATCGTGCTGCGCTACACGCGCTACGGCCGGCAGGTCTACGCGGTGGGCGGCAACCCGGAGGCGGCGCGCCTCTCGGGCCTGAACGTGCGGGCCATCACCACCAGCGTCTACGTCATCATGGGGTTCTTCTGCGGCCTCGGCGCTTTCGTGCTCTCGGCCCGGCTCAACTCGGCCGAGGCGATCGCCGGCATGGGGTACGAGCTGACGGTGATCGCCTCGGTGGTGATCGGCGGGACGAGCCTCTTCGGCGGCTCGGGCACGATCTTCGGCACCGTCGTCGGCACCATCCTGATCGGCGTGCTGCTCAACGGCCTCCAGCTCAACAACGTGTCGTCCTACGTCCAGCAGATCATCATCGGCCTGATCATCGTGCTGGCCGTCGCCTTCGACACCTTCGCCAAGTCGCGCCGGCGCACCGGATAGGGTAGGAACGCGAGGGTTCCATCATCCACGCGAGTCAAGACCGTCCCGACATGCCCGACATCATCTGCATCGGCGAGCCGCTGTTCGAGCTCAACCAGCCCCGCGGCGAGGACATCTTCCGGCAGGGCCACGGCGGCGACACCTCCAACTGCGCCATCGCCGCGGCGCGCCAGGGCGCCTCGGTCGCCTACGTGACCGCCGTCGGCGCCGACCAGTTCGGCGATTCCTTCCTCGACCTCTGGCAACGCGAAGGGGTCGACGTCAGCGCCGTGAAGCGGAGCCCGGTCGCCCATACCGGCCTCTATTTCGTCACCCACGGCCCGGACGGGCACGTGTTCTCCTACATGCGCGCCGGCTCGGCGGCGAGCCGGGTGACGCCCGACGACATGCCCGAGGCGATGATCGCCGGCGCGAAGGTGATCCACGCCTCGGGCATCAGCCAGGCGATCTCCTCGAGCGCTGCCGATGCCGTCTTCACCGCCATGCGCCAGGCGCGGGCCGCGGGCGTGCTGGTCTCCTACGACACCAATCTCCGGCTCCGGCTGTGGCCGCTCGACCGGGCGCGCGCCGTGATCCATGCCGCGGTGTCGCTCGCTGACATCGTCCGCCCCGGCCTCGACGACGCCATGCACCTCACCGGCCTCACCGAACCGCACGAGATCGTCGGCTTCTACCTGGCGATGGGCGCGAAGGTGGTCGCGCTCACCCTCGGCTCGGACGGTGCGCTGGTCGCAACGCGCGAGAAGCGCGAGCGGCTGCCGCCGGTGACGGTGAAGGCGGTCGATGCGACCGGTGCCGGCGACATGTTCGACGGGGCGTTCCTCGCCGAGTACCTCCGCACCGGGGATCCTTTCGCCGCCGGCCGCTACGCCAATGTCGCCGCCGCCCTCTCGACCGAGGGCTATGGCGCAGTGGCGCCCATGCCGCGACGCGACGCCGTCGAGGCGGCGATCAAGGCCGGCCGCGGCGCCTGATCGGCGCTCAGGCCCGCAGCGGCTCCTGCGGCGGGTCGATCTGCGCCTGCGCCTCCCAGGCCTGGAAGTCCGGGTCGGCCAGGACCGTGTCCATATAGGCGCGGCTCACCGGGTCGACCTCGACGCCATAGGTCCGGAAGCGGGTGACGATCGGCGCATACATGCCGTCGGCGACGGTGAAATGGCCGAACAGCCACGGACCGCCGGCCTTCGCCCCGAAGGTCTCGCGGGCCTGGACCCATAGCGAGGTGACCCGCGCGATGTCGGCGCGGGCCTCCTTGTCGCTGATCCTGGTCGGCTTCGATTCGAGCAGCGCCATCGGCAGGTGCTCGCGGAGCGGACGGAAGCCGGAGTGCATCTCAGCCGAGATCGAGCGGGCGAAGGCCCGGGCCACTGGGTCGGTGGGCCACAGGTGCTTCTCGGGGAAGAGCTCTGCCAGGTACTCGCCGATCGCCAGCGAATCCCAGACCTTGACCTCGGTGCCGTCGCGCCGGTGGACGAGCAGCGGCACCTTCCCGGTCGGCGACACCTCAACCAGGCGCTGCTTCTGCTCCGGCACCCGGTAGCGGATCAGCGTCTCCTCGAACGGCGCGCCGGTCTTGCGCATCGGCAGCCACGCGCGGAGCGACCACGAGGAGACCTCGCGATAGCCGATATAGAGGTGGAAGTCGGGCATCGGCTCAGTGTCCTTCGAAGCTGATGAGGGTGTGGACCTCGACGTCCTTGGCCTTGAGGCGGGCGGCGCCGCCGAGCTCGGGCAGGTCGACGATGAAGGCGGCGGCGACGATCTCGCCGCCCGAGCGGCGGATCAGCTCGATCGCCGCCTCGGCGGTGCCGCCGGTGGCGATGAGATCGTCGACCAGGAGGACGCGGGCACCGGGCGGGATCGCATCCTCGTGGATCTCGATCGTGTCGACACCGTATTCGAGGCTGTAGTCCTGCCCAATGGTCTTCCAGGGCAGCTTGCCCTTCTTGCGGATCGGCACGAAACCGCGGCCGAGCTCGTGGGCGACGGCGCCGCCGAGGATGAAGCCGCGGGCCTCGATACCCACGACGAGATCGATCCCGGCGGTGAGGAAGGGCAGGAGCAGGCCGTCGATCGACGCCCTGAGGCCGACCGGGTCGGCAATCAGCGTGGTGATGTCCCGAAACTGGATCCCGGGCTTCGGATGGTCGGGAATCGTGCGGATCAGCGCACGGAGATCAACGCGGTCGGCGGCCATCAGCCCTCCCCTCGGCCGGATGCTCGTCATCGCGGCGGAGGGAGTGCTGTAGCAAGCCCGGACCCGGCCGCCAAGAGCGCCTCCCTCACGTCGCCGCGCGCTTGGCCCGCGTGCGGCGGGCCGGCTTCGGGGCCGGCGCCTCCTCCTCGCCGGGCAGCCGCTCGGCGAGGAAAATGGCGATGAACCGGGTCGCCGGGAAGGCGTCGCAGACGATCGCGATCATCGATGTGATCGGGATGGCGAGGATCGCGCCGGGCAGGCCCCACACCGCCGTCCAGAACGAGAGGGCTGCGATGATCACGAACGGGCTGAGATTGAGCTGGCGCGAATAGAGCTTCGGCTCGAGCACGTTGTCGGAGACGAGTTGGGCGAGGAAGAGGAGCGCCGAGAGGATGAGCGTGGTGGTGAGCGAGCCGAAC
>JAEVZM010000648.1 GCA_023392225.1 Pseudomonadota bacterium | reverse complement strand
GAGCTGCACCACGTCGCTGCCGCCGAGGACCTGCCCGATGACGGTGGGAATGAAGGCGCGGGCCGACTGCCGGGGTCCGAACGTATTGAACGGGCGCACGGTCACCGCCTGCACGCCGAAGGAGCGGACGTAGCTCTCGACCAGCTTGTCGGCGGCGATCTTGGTGGCCGCGTAGGGGGATTGCGCCTGCAGCGGATGGGCCTCGTCGATCGGCACGTAGCGGGCGCTGCCATAGACCTCGGACGTGCTGGTGTGGATCAGGCGCTGGCCGCCGTCGCGGACCGCCTCGAGGACGTTGAGGGTCCCCTCCACGTTGGTCTGGATGTAGCTCCGCGGCGCGGCATAGGAATGGGGAATGGCGATCAGCGCGCCGAGATGGAAGACCACCTCGACCTTGTCGATCAGGCGCCGCATGAAGTCGCCGTCGTTGAGGTCGCCATGGACGACCTGCACCCGACTCCGGAGCTCGGCGGGAACGAGGCGCAGGTTGCCGATGGCGGCATCGGCATTGTAGTGCACCAGCGCCGTCACCTCCGCATCCGATGTGACGAGGGCCTCGACCAGATGGCTGCCGATGAAGCCTCCGGCACCGGTCACCAGTGCCCGCTTCCCCGCCATGTAATTCTTGTTCATCTGCCCCCTGCCTTGCACGTGGATATGGGATTCGTCATCGGCTCCTCACCCCGCATATGCCGAAGCATCCTCGGAGAATGCCAGGGGCATCGTCTCGCGACCCGCGTGGATGGCGCCGAGGCCATGACGTCGGGCGACGCGCCGGACGGCGTCGCGGATCCCGGTGCGCCCGAGAGCGCCGCCAAGCTCGGCGATGACCTCGCGGCGGAACACGATCGCTGGACCAGGAGACAGGCCGGCCGGCGTCATCGCCGCGCGAACCGGGCCGGGCCGTGCGAAGCGCAGCGCGGCCCATGGCGGCACCGCGACGACATGGACGTCGTCCGCCAGGGCGTCGAGCGCCCATCGCCCGAAGCGCGGCGCGACCCGGTCACCTGCGCCGAGAAAAGCGACCAGCGGCGCCCGTGCCTCCTTCAGCACCGGAAGAAGCCCGGCGTTCCGTCCGGCATAGAGCACGCGGGCATGCCGGCCCGCGGCGCCGACGACGCTGGAGAGTCCCTCGGTGTCGGTCACGGTCTCGTCTGCCACCACGATCACCTCGCTCGGAAGGTCGATCAGCCTGGCCAGACTGGCCAACGTTGCCGCGATCGCCCGAAGCGTCCCCTCGCCCCCGGACACAATAAACGACACCTGCGGCTCTGCGTAGCGGCCAGGCGCGGGGAAGGAGGCCTCGAGCTCGTAGCGCGCGCGGTCGTCGATCTCGACCTTCACCGCGACCGGCGCCAGCCGGAGGGGAAGCGCTCCCGCCTCGGCATAGATCGCGCCGAGAGAGCGGCCGCCGAGGTTGCCCTCCGGGATGGTGACCGCCGGCGGCGCGTCGAGCGCGGCCGCGAACTCCGCCACGGCGACGGGTCCGTCGAAGTCGATGCCATGCGGCGCGGTGGCGGGGCTGAGCTGGTCGAGCGCCTCGGCGGTCCACGACCGGCGATGGAGGATCGCGCGGCCACCATGGGGGAGGCCTTCGAGCAGCACCGGGTCGAACACCGGCAGCGGGGTGCAGTCGACGACGAGCGCCGTCTCGCCCGGCGCAAGTCGCGGGATCTCGCTGCCAACCGGATCGGCAGCCAGCGCCCGCCGGAGGTCGGCCGGAAGCTCGCGCGGCAGACGGGCCCGGCGGCGCAACCCCTCGGGCAGCATCGCAACCAGGCTCAGGAACGGCCCGAGGCTGACCTCGAAGGGTGAGGCGGGAGCGAAGAGGCCACCGGACGGGGACGCCGCATGTCCATCCGCCCTTCCCGGCGAGGCTGCAAGGGCAAGGGCGCATCGTGGCGCGCCATTGGAGCAGGGCGGTGAGAGTCCGCCGACGGCGATCCGCATCTCGATGGCGGAGTCGGAGTGGGCTTCCAGCCGGCCAAGTTGTTCGAGCTCCGTCGGCCCCGCGGCATCCGGCCAGACGAGGCGCGCCATGTCGCTGGCGCTGCCGAGCCAGCTCTGCGCGACGATACCGACCGTGACGGCGAACAGTTCGGCAGCCGGGCGGACGAGATGCGCGACGGGGACCGTCGAGGGGACTTCGACGGCGTCGAAATGAGCCCCCTGCCAGGCGAGGAGCGAGGCGAACAGCGGCGCCGCGTGCTCGGCGTGGAATCCCAGCGCGCGCGATGCCAAGGCCGAGACGGCGTTCGGCGCGTCGACCGCGAACGGCTTGGCATTGGGTGGCAGCGCCCCGGCCCGGGCGAGCCTCAGGTCCGGGCCGCGGGACGTCCAGTGGAACCTGATGCCCGGGTTCTGGGAGGCGACGAGGCGATAGTAGCGCGCCTCTGCGGTGCCGCGTGACAGAAGATCGCGTATGGGGATGAGAATATCCACGTCGCAACCGACTCCATACGCTACGCCCGTCGCATATCCATCCGCCAGCAGCACCTGCGAGAAGGCGCTTCCCGAATGGTTGCCCGTTTGAATTCAGACCCGCAAAGCCCTATGCGAAACGCTGGCAATACACAAGAAGAGCGAACAGGGGCCGGCTCGTGGCTTGGCATGCGAATGGTGGTCGTCCGCAACGGCCCCGCATCGCTGTGGACTGCGAAGACAGCAGCCGGGGGCGCGGGCTTCTGGCGGTCTCGGCGCTGCACATCGCGGCGCCGGCGCTGCGGGACTTCGAGCTCGCGGCGACCAATGCCGCGGACCCGGTCGTCCAGGCTGCGATCGAGGCCCTTGTCTGGGAGACCGGCCTCAGCGTGACGAGCAGCGAGGATCTGCCCGACCGGGCGCTGGAGCGCGCCGTGCTCTTCGTCGCGATCGCGGTACGAGATACCGGACATCTCCCGCTGGCCAGGCTGTCCGGCAGGGGCATCGCCTGCCTGGTGCCCGTCCAGTTCCCGCGCGGCAGCGAGGCCCTCGGGACCTCGGTCCTCCAGCGTGCCGCGCATGATCCCGGTGCCCTGGCCGATCACATCCTCGAGGTCGTCGGAAAATGAATGCCGCTACGGGCCTTGGGGCCGTTCTCGTCGTCGCCTTCCCCAACAGCGTCCACACCGCCAACTGGCTTCGCCAGGTGCGGGGCGAGCGGCCGATCGTCCTCGTTCCGGCGACCGAGGCCCCGCCGATCGCCGAGATCGGGGACAGCTGGCCGGTCGCCTCGGCGGACGATCTCGCCCGGATGCCGCCGGGTGCCGTCGGAATCTGGCGGGCCGACCCGACCGGCGACGAGCTTCCGCCGGATCGGTTGCCCGCGCCGCTGGGCTTCGGCGACCGCCGCGCGATGGTGCGGGGCGCGACGGTGGCGCGGGCCATCACCGCGCTGCGGCCGTCCCTGGTGCATTCCCTCGAGGTCCAGCACGCCGGCTACGCCTGCCTCGTCGCGCGCTCGCTGCTCGGCGAGAGGTTCCCGACATGGCTGCTCTCGAACTGGGGCAGCGACATCTATCTCTACGCCCGTCTCGCCGAGCATCGGTCCGTCCTCCAGGCGGTGGCGCAGGCGATCGATGCGGCATTGAACGAGTGCGCGCGCGACGCCGTGCTGCTCCGCGACCTCGGCTACGAGGGACCGATCCTGCCGGCGCTGCCGGCATCGGGCGGCATCGACTTCGATACGCTCCCGCCCCTCGACGCCGTCGCCCCGCCGTCCCGGCGGAACCTGATCCTGGTGAAGGGCTACCACGGCTGGGCGGGCCGGGCGCTTCACGTCCTTTCCGCCATCCATCTCGCTGCCCCGCATCTGCGCGACTACCGGATCAGGGTCCAGCTTCCCGCTGACCCGGTGAGCGAGATGGCGGACCTGATGCGAGCCTCCGACGGCCTCGACATCGCGCCGGAGCCCTGGGTGCCGGATCACGGGGCGGCGATCCGGCGCATGCGCGAGGCCCGCATGATGGTCGCCTGCAGCATCTCCGACGGCATTGGCACCACGCTGCTCGAGGCGATGGCGCTCGGCGCCTGGCCCATTGTCTCCAACACCTGCTGCGCCGGGGAGTGGCTGGAGCCCGGACGGGACGGCCATATCGGCTCGCCGCACGACGTCTCGGGCATGGCCGAGGCGATCCGTCGTGCCGCGACCGACGATGCGCTGGTCGATGCCGCCGCGCCGCGGAACCGCGCGACGGTCGAGGATCGCTGGAACATCAGGAAGAACGGCGAGAGAGCGCGGAAGATGTATCGCGACCTGGTCATGGCGCGGGAAGGGCAGCTCACGGCGTGACGAAACCGCTCGTCTCCATCGTCATTCCCGTCTTCAATGGTGCGGACCTCGTCGGACAGGCCATCGAGAGCGCCCTTGCGCAGTCGTGGCCGGCGACCGAGGTCATCGTCGTCGACGACGGCTCCAGCGATGGCGGGGCCACCCGGCGCGCGGTGTCCCGGTTCGGCGACGCGGTCCGCTTCGTCACCAAGCCCAACGGCGGGGTCTCCACCGCGCTCAATGCCGGCATCGCGGCGATGCGGGGGGCGTGGTTCGCCTGGCTCAGCCACGACGACATCTACCATCCCGAGCGAATCGCCAGGCACATGGCGGTCCTGCGCGATCGGCCGGCGGGGAGCATCGCCTTCGGCGACGTCGACGTGATCGCCGAGGACGGCACCTTCGTCGCGAGGCAAAGACACACCGAGGGCTTTCCGGACGACGGCAGGATCGGCGAGGGCGTGTGGGCGGTCCTCGAGACGCGCCTGAACGGCTGCGCCATGACCATCCCGCGGGATTGCCTGCTCGCAGCGGGTGGCTTCGATCCCGGCCTGCCGACCACGCAGGACTATGCGCTGTGGTTCCGACTGGCGTGGCGTCATCCCTTCGTGCCGGTCCCCGGCGCCTTCCTGCGCCAGCGCAACCACCCGGGCCAGGGCTCGCGGGTCGCCCGCCATCTCGACGAGGCCAGCATCATGTGGGCCGGCTTCGTCGAGACCCTGGAGGCCGAGGCCGGCACGGCCGAGGAGCGGCTCGCCGGACTCCTGCGCGCCGAGAGGAGGCTGCGCCGGTCCTCCTATGTCGGTGCCCGGATGCACCTCGAGGAGCATCTGCGCCGTGCCATGCGGGCGTTCCCGGTCGATCTGGTGCTGCGGGGGGTGAGCGGCGCCGCC
Source organism: Pseudomonadota bacterium (assembly GCA_023392225.1). Taxonomy (GTDB): domain Bacteria; phylum Pseudomonadota; class Alphaproteobacteria; order Rhizobiales; family Kaistiaceae; genus Bauldia. The sequence continues at coordinate 1,726 of JAEVZM010000648.1, read as the reverse complement.
GACATCTCGGGATGCCTTGATCGCATCGCCGCGGCAGGGGCCACCGCGGCCCGGGTCACCGTCGTCGACGAGGGGACCTTGCACGCACCGGCACTCGCGCCCCTCCTGTCGGGCGCGGTCGCCGGCGACGTGAGGTTCGTCCGGTCGGGCGTGGCGCCGTTGCCGGAGGCGCTCGCGGCGGTGATGCTCGGCGCCGGCACCAGCCCGGTCGTGGCGGTGCTCGACGCCACGGCGTTGCCCGGGCCGTCCGAGCTCGGCGAGGCGCTGCGGAGGGTTGCCGCCCGGGAGGGGGACATCTTGACCCTGGACCCGGACCCGGCCGGCACGACGGTGGTCGCCAGCCGGCGGGCGCTCGAGGATGCCGCCTCCGAAGGCTCACCGGATGATCGCAATGTCCGCGCCGTCTTCGCGCGCCTGAACGGCCGCGCGCTGCGACGAGGATTGCCTCATTCGCCGCCGCCGCCGTACCGGGCGATCCCGGTCTCGTCCCCGGGGCCCGACCGTCTTCCCGCCGGGGGGCGCTGGATCCCGAGGCAGACGCCGGTTGCCGGGCTGCCGACGGTCCTTCTGATGCTGCACGACTGGGGCGGCGGCACGGAGCGTTACGCCAAGCTCGTGGGACAGCATCTCGCCGGCCGCGCCAACGTCCTCTACGCCACCGCCCGGCGCGAGCGGCAGTTTCGCCTCAGCTCGCTCGGGGCCGACCGGCCCGAGGTGGAGTGGGACGTCGCCGAGGGCGGCCTCGACGGCCCGATCGCGTCGCTTCGTGCGCTCGGGGTGGACCAGGTCGACGTGCTCCACACCATCGGCTTCGAGACATGGATCGAGGACTTCCTCGACGCGCTGGCCGCGCCGTATGACGTGACGCTGCTCGACTATCATCTGGTCGCGAGCCGCACGCACCTCATCGACGAGGACGGCGGCTTCATCGGCGATGCCGCCCTCGACCAGCCGGACCATCCGGCGCGCCGCCGCGGGCCGCCCTCCGCCCTGTTGCAGGGCGCCGAGCGCATCATCGCCTGCAGCCGCGACCTCGCCTGGCGCGCCAAACGCCTCACCGGTCTCGACATCGTCCCCGTTCAGGTTCCCGAGCCGCAGGTGTTCCCGGGCTTCGCCATCCAGGCCGCCGTGCCGGTGTCTGGTGAGCCGCTCCGGGTCGCGTTCATCGGACAGGTGTCGCGGCTCAAGGGCGGGCGGGACATCGCCAAGCTGGCGCAGCTGGCGATGGCGCGCGACTTCCCGCTCAAGATCTTCTGTCTCGGTCAGGCTGCCGAGGCGCTGCCCGCGGCGGTCCAGCAGAGCGGAATGGTCGAGATCCTCGGCAGCTACGACGAGGACATGCTGCAGCCGATGCTCTGCGCGCTTCGCCCCCACCTCGCCTGGCTGCCGTTCCGGGTGCCGGAGACCTACAGCTTCGCCTTGTCGGACTGCATGCTGGCCGGGCTGCCGATCCTGGCGACCGGGATCGGGGCAATCCCCGAGCGGGTCGCGGGGCGGGACGCGACGTGGCTCGTCCCGCCGGAGGAGGCGACCACCGAGACGATCCTCGCGTGGCTGGCGCGGCTGCGGGACGCGCGCATGACCGTGCCGCCGCGGTGGCTTCCGATCGAGCATCTGCCGCCGCTGCGCGAGCGCTTCTACCAGTCGGAATACCTGCGCTCCGTGCGCCTCTGAGCCTCGCGCCTCCGGGGCGGCCGGGGCGGGCGGGCGGGGCGGGTGTGGGGGG
>JAEVZM010000624.1 GCA_023392225.1 Pseudomonadota bacterium | reverse complement strand
GGGGTTTTGGGCCCACGGGGGGGGGGGCCCCCCGGGGGGGCCCCCCGGCGGCGCCCGCGCCGCGCGGCGCATGTCACATTTGGAGAGCCAGCCTTGTCATGTCCTTCGTGACGGCAGTTCCCGAAGGAGACGACGATGGCCGACCAGACGACAGCGACGATCGACCCGCAGGCCGAGTGCCTGACCCTCATCAATGTGTATGAGGTCGAGCCGGAGAATCAGGCCGGGCTGGCGGATGCCCTTGCGGAAGCGACACGGAAGACGATCCGGCATCAGCCGGGCTTCATCTCGGTCAGCATTCACCGCAGCCTCGACGGCCGGAAGGTCGTCAACTACGCGCAATGGGCGTCAAAGGCGCATTTCGAGGGGTTCATGAAGAAGCCCGAGACGCAGGAGCAGCTCAAGCAGTTCGCCGGGCTGGCGACGTCCGTCGCGCCCAGCCTCTACGGGGTCAGCGCGGTCATCGCGGCGTAGCGGCGGGGAGGGTGGCGGCATGAGCGACATCCGGCCAGAGCCCTCGTTCGCGGACCTCCGGCCACGCCTCGTTCGGCTGGCCTACCGGATGCTGGGATCGGTGTCGGATGCCGAGGACGTCGTCCAGGATGCCTGGGCGCGGTGGCTGGCGAGCGACCGCGATGCGGTGCGCGAGCCGGCGGCCCTCCTGCGCACCATCGTCACGCGCCTCTGCCTCAACGAGCTGAAATCCGCCCGTCGGAGGCGCGAGACCTATATCGGGCCATGGCTCCCCGAGCCGATCCTCGAGGACGGGGAGCCGGACGGCGGCGACGACATCACGCTTCCGCTGATGATCGCGCTGGAGCGGCTGTCGCCGCTCGAGCGCGCCGCCTTCCTCCTCCACGACATCTTCGGCATGGGCTTCGACGACGTTGCCGGCGCCATCGGCCGCGAACCCGCGGCGTGCCGGAAGCTCGCCAGCCGGGCGCGGGAGCACATCCAGGCCGCCCGGCCGCGCTTCGCCGTGACGAAGGAGCACGGACTGGAGATTGCCGCCGCGTTCTTTGCTGCGTCCCGCAACGGCGACATGGCGGCCCTCCGCGCGCTGCTCGCCGAGGACGTCACCGCCTCCACGGATGGCGGCGGCAAGGTTCCGGCCTCGTCCCGCGCGCTGATCGGCATGGCGGAGGTGATGGCGCGACACGCTGAGCTCACGAAGGAGTTCAGCCAGTCGCCGTCGCTCCTCATCCGCTATGCCGTCATCGACGGGCTGCCCGGCTTCATCTCCATCGAAGGCGGCGGGATCGTCCAGACCACCGCCTTGCAGATCGCGGACGGCAGGATCGTCGCCATCTACATCACCCGGAACCCGGACAAGCTCAGGCACCTCGACGAAGTTCCGAGGCACTAGGCGAAGGAGCGAGGCCGTGAGATGGCGTCACGGCTCAGTGGATCGGGGTGCCGGGACGCGGATCGTTCCGATGCTGCCAGATGCGCTCGTACTCCGCGAGATTCGGGGCGAGCTCGGGCGGGACGGTCACGTCCCTGAGGGTGGGATGCTCGACCAGGCCGTCGCGGACATGGAAATAGACGAGCAGGGTCGCGAACCAGACGTCGCCCCGATAGTGCAGCTTCAGCGCCTCGCAGATCTCCCGCGCGTTTCGGCCCTCCCGCAGGAGCTGGAGAAACGGGATCAGCCGGTCGAGGCTGCCGCCGAGATAGACCTTGATGTCGGGATAGAAGGTCGTGTGCCGATCGCCATAGAGGAAGTCGTGCACGGAGACTGTCTCGACCGTCGCCATCCGGACCTCCCGCTGCGCGCCAAGAAGGCTAGACGATGGGGCGGGGCCTGTGAATCCCCAGCGACCCGGTGAGAGGCGCGAGGCCGCGCGGCGGCCGCCGGCGCGTCACTCATAGCGCTGGGCTATCCGGGTCGAGGCGGCGCCCGCGGCCCCGAAATAGGCGATCCAGAATGTCCGGATCGCGTCGAGTGCCGCAGGCGTGAGCCCGGGCCTGTCGGGTCCTTGTGCACGGCCGAAGCCGAACGCGATCACATCGGCGCCGTCGAGTGCCGGGATCAGGTGAAGCCCCGCCAGCTTCGGCAGCAGGCCGGCCAGGCTCTTGCCGTCGATGCGGTCGAACCGCGCGAGATCGGTATTCTCCAGGAGATCGGAATAGACGATGAGCCGGCCTATGCCGCGATACTGGCTTCCAAGCGCAGCGAGCGTCTCGACGATGGCCGATCCGCCATGCTCCTCCGAGGTGTCGAGGAGGGCGAGGAGGCTGTCGGCGAGGCGTTTCCGGAACTCGGCGGTGTCCCGACGCGCGACGATGGCGCTGCACTCGCTGAGGATAGCCGAAGAGAGGCTGTCCGAATCCGGGCACCCCGGGACGCAGCCGTCGAACACCATGGCGCTCGTCGAGAAGTCCTCCGTCATGGTGTGGATGATCAGGCGTGTCCCGGCCACCGCTTCCTTGAAGATCCGCCCCATCGCGGCCGAGACCAGCTCACGGTCCAGCCGGTCAAACGGCTCGGTCCGGTCGATGACGACGAGCGTCGGGCGGACGTCCGGGTACATGGCGCAATAGTCGTAGCGCGGCGCGGCCAGTGCGAAGCCGGAGGTCGCGATGCCGACAAGCATCGCGATGACGAGCGAGAGGGCGGGCTTCATGGCAGCTTGATGCCTTCGGCGACCCAGGCGGAGGTGCTCTGGCCGAAATAGGCTGGCGCCGCGGTGGTCCGCTTTTCCTCGTTGCCGGCCTGGTAGGCGAGGACCCTCTGGTGGATCACGTTGGTCACAAGGCTCAGCGCCTCGGGGCCGCTCTCCCTGACCGCGGCGATCTCCGCCTCCACCGCTGCGATCTGCGTCTCGATCTGGCTGATCCGCTGATTGAGGAACGAGAGTCGCGACTGGAACTTCCGATCGATCGCGGACGATCGGGCCTCGAACTCGCGATGGGCGTTGTCGAGCTGCCGCTGATAGCGCTGCTTTGCGAAGACCGCGCGCTCATAGTCGGGATGCGGGTCGTGGCGGAAGAAGGCGAACAGCAGGCCGATGGCAAACACGATCAGGTTGAACGACAGGAGCGTGTAGCCGGCGGCTCCGAGCGAGACGTTGGCGAGCGTCGTCGCGATCTCCCCGATCTCGCCGGCCTCGAGGAGCGAGCCGAGGTCGAAGGACTGTTCCTGCTCGAGAAAGTCGACGAAGTGCTGCCGGACGACCGCGACGACGTACATGGCGCTGAGGGCCATCGCCAGGAGGAGTACCATCGCGATCACCGAGAGAACGACGCCGAGGGCCTCGTGGCTCGGGATGCGGCGGGCAAGGAGCCCGACGAAATGGGCGATGATCATCAGCGCCGCGCCCATGCCCGCTGCGATCGCCAACGACAGAAGGGGAGATTCGGCGAAGAAGAACTCGAAGGCGAGGCGATTAATGGGGACTTCGACCAGCGCCAGCGCGCCGAGGACCACGGGATAGATGCGCACGAAATGGACCCGCAGGGGGCGGCGCAGCTCGAGCTCAAGGCGCTCGACCAGCTTCCGCTCCTCGAAGAGGCCCTCGCGCGGGGTCGCCATGCGCGACGAGTCGGGCCCATAGGTCTTCTTGGTATTGTCGAGCTCGGCGTCCATCTCGCCCTGAAGCCGGTCGCGGGCCGCGCGGAACCCCTCGGCCCGCTCGTGCTCGAGCTGGGTCAGCTGGTTCTCGAGGCGATCGATCTGGTCGTTGCGGCTCTTGGCGAACTGGGCGAGCGCGGCGTTGCCTTGCGCGAGGAGCTGATGCTCGTAGGCGGAAAAGCTCTCGGCCTGGGTCTCTGGAAAGCCGCGTTTTCCGTCGGCGCGCCCGCGCTGCCGGTCTGGCCTGACGTCGTTCGAACCGAAGCGGACATAGGCGGATAGGCTGTTGTCCGACCATTTCAGCGCCATGCTCAACCCCGCGTTTGCCGGATGATCAATACTCGTTAAGAGGGTATGATATGTACACGACACATTCTCAGGGTTGTAGTCCCGATCGATATCCGTCTGCGATGGCCGCTGAACGGGCCGCTCTTCGCGGGGCGGGTGGCTCAGGGGGCGGGGATCGACGCCGGCACGCGCGGAGCCATGTGCTGGCCAGGCCGTTCTCGCTCGCAAGGATCGTCGCTCGCCAGTTCCCGCCACCCTGCAAGCCGACAGGATCAGGCAAGAAACAGACAGGACCGTTTCTAGCCGCCGTATGGGCTGAGCCATAAATTGCAGGGCGTTGGTGCGGCTGCACCCTGTCCGATCAGAAATGGAATTCGCTCGATGAGAACGTGGTTCATCACCGGGGCCAATCGCGGTCTCGGCCTCGAAATCGCGCGCGCCGCCCTTGAGGCAGGCGACAAAGTCGTCGCCACGGCCCGCAATCCGAAACAGGTTGACGAAGCGCTCGAAGGCTCTCCAGAGAGACTTCACTCAGTTGCTCTGGATGTCACCGATCTCAAAGCGATCGAGGAGGCGGTCATCTCGGCACAGGCTTGGGCCGGAAGGATCGACGTTCTCGTCAACAATGCCGGCTATGGTCAGCTCGGCGCGTTCGAGGAGATCGCTCCGGAAGCTGTCTCTCGGCAGTTTGCCACCAACGTCTTCGGCGTCTTCGATGTCACACGTGCCGTGCTGCCGATCATGCGGGCGCAGCATTCCGGTCACGTGATCACGATATCATCCATTGCCGGTATGGAGGGTTTCGAAGGGTCTTCGATCTACTGCGCCACCAAGCATGCCGTGTCGGGTTGGTCGGAAGGGCTTGCTCGCGAGGTGGCGCCGTTCAATATCAAGGTCTCCTGCGTTTATCCCGGCCGCTTCCGCACGGATTTTCTCGACGGTAGTTCCGTTCGCTTCGGTCAACTTGCGATCGAGGATTACGCGCAGGCTTCGGCCAGCCATCGGCAGGCTCTCGATGCCAACAACCATCAGCAGATCGGCGACCCGGCGAGGTTTGCCGCGGCCATGCTGGCTTTGGTCGACGCGGAGCAACCGCCCGTCTGGCTGCCAACTGGCTCCGATGCCTATGCGATCTTCGCCAATAAGTCGGCCGCGCTCGCGAACAATATCGAGGAGTGGAAAGACCTGATCCTCTCGACTGATTTCCACACTATCGAATAGATGGAGCATCAAGCAGGCCAGCGTGCTCCGTCGATGCAAGACAGGTCCAAGATGGCGGTAGAGACCATTGAACGCGCCCGTCATCGAATGCGCGAAACCGTCGAAAGGCACCTGCCACAGGACGGGTCGTTGACCTCAGCCGTTCCCGGCCTCTCCCTGCATCGACGGGCCTCGCCCATGGCGCCAAACGCCTCGCTCTACGAGCCCTCCTTCGCCTTCATCATTACGGGGGCGAAGCGAGTGCTGCTGGGGAATGAAGCCTATCTCTACAATCAGGATCACTTCCTCCTGACGTCGGTCGGGCTACCAACCATTGTCCAGGTGCTCGATGCGAGTGCTTCGGCTCCCTATGTCTCGTTCAAGCTGGATATCGACCTCGATCTGGCAAGGGATCTGATCGCCGAGATCGACAAGTTCGGCTACGCCTCGGAACATGGCGGACCGGGGATCGCTATCGGACCCGTGACGCCGGACATCGCAAGTGCCGCGATGCGCCTGCTCGAGCTCCTGGATAATCCGGTCGATATTCCCATTCTGGACAAGTCCATCCAGCGTGAGATCCTCTATCGGATCATGACCGGGCCAGTGGGCGGTCGGTTACGGGAGGTCGTTCAGCTCGGGACAACGACCAATCGGGTCTCGGCTGCCATCCGCTGGCTGCGTGATCACTATGATCAGCCCATCCGCATTGAGACCCTGGCCAGCATAGCAGGCATGGGCGAATCCACGTTGCATCATCATTTTCGTGCGGTGACGGCGATGAGCCCGCTGCAATATCAGAAACACCTTCGCCTCCACGAGGCGCGTCGCATCATGATTGCGGATCGGAGCGACGCTGGCAGTGCGGCGCTTCGCGTCGGCTACGAAAGTGTCACGCAGTTCAATCGTGAATATCGACGACTGTTTGGCGCGCCGCCGAAAGCGGACGTGCGCGCAATCATCGAGGCGGTATCGTAGCCCCACATTCTCGGCGCACTCGGCGGTGGCGATGTGTTCGCCTGAACAGCCGATTTCTCTAAAATCTGGCGCACCCGACAGGATTCGAACCTGTGACCTTTGCCTTCGGAGGGCAACACTCTATCCAGCTGAGCTACGGGTGCCTGTTCGCCGGAACGCTCGTTAGATAGCCGATGATGCCGGCGATCACAATGGCGCAGTCGCCCTCTTGGCGCCAAGGCTCGCGCGCGCCATATGCGGCCCGTGGGCACTCCTGCCCAGGACAGACGACGGGTATCGCCATGAACGACGACGATCGCGCCGCCATCATCGATCTCTTCCAGCGCCTCCGCGAGGTCGAGGGCCAGGCAGGCCCGCGCGACCCGGACGCCGAGGCGCTGATCCATTCCGCCATCGCCGCCCAGCCCGGTGCGCCCTACTACATGGCGCAGACCATCGTCGTGCAGAACGCCGCGCTCGGCGAGGCCGAGCGGCGGATCGCCGCGCTCGAGGCGCGCGTGGCGGAGGCCGAGGCCGGCGGCGGCGGGTTGTTCGGTAGCCTGTTCGGTGGTGGCGCTGGCCGTGGCGAGACCCGTGGACCCGATCGCGGCCCGGGCCGCGGTGGTTCGGTC
>JAEVZM010000556.1 GCA_023392225.1 Pseudomonadota bacterium | reverse complement strand
GCCATGCGGCCGAGGCCGCTCTCGCCAGCCTCCGCCATCTCGCCGCGCATCGGCCCTATGAAACGGATGCCATCGCCGGCGAGCGTCGCAAGGTTCCGCTGCGTCGCCGTGTGCGACCACATCGCCGGGTTCATCGCCGGGGCGAGGAGAACCGGCGCGCGGGTGGCGAGCAGCACCGCGGTGGCGAGGTCGTCCGCCTGGCCGCTAGCCATCCTCGCCATCAGGTCAGCGGTCGCCGGGGCGACCACCACCAGCTCGGCCTCGCGGGCGAGCCGGATGTGGCCTACATCGTGCTCCTCCTCGCGGGAGAACAGCTCGGTGAACACGGTGCCGCCGGTCAGCGCCCCGACCGCGAGCGGGGTGACGAATTCCTGCGCGCCCCGGGTCATCACCGCCCGGACGGCGCAGTCGCGCTCGCGCAGCCGCCGGATCAGGTCGAGCGCCTTGTAGGCGGCGATGCCGCCCGAGATCACGAGGAGAATGCGGTGCCTGCCGGCCATCGCCTCAGCCTTCCCACGGGTTGATCAGGTCGACGCCGCAATCGGCGAAGTCCCCGACATTGCGCGTCGCCACCGCCATGCGGTTGGCCCGGGCGATGGCGGCGATCTGGGCGTCAGGCATCTCGATGGGGCGGCCCGCATGTCGACGGCTGGCGACGATGACGGCGAACGCCCGCGCCGCGGCAGCGTCGAACGGCAGGATCCTGTCGGCGAAGTCGATTCCGAAGATCTCGCCCGCCAGTTGAAGCCGCGTCGTCCGCCTCTTGCCGACCGGCATGACCTCAAGCCCGTACATGATCTCGCCCAATGTGATGGCCGACGTAAACAATTCTCTCCGTGCCTGCCCCGCGATCCAGCTCAGCACCACTGCGGAAGCCTCCGGCTTCATGAGCTCCGAAAGCACGTTGGTATCGAGGACGATCACTTGGGATCGTACTCCGGCCCGCTGAAGTCCGGAGGGTCGCGCACCGGCTCGTGCGGGGGAAGCTCGAGCTCGATGCCGCCATATTTGGCGACTCGGCGGCGGATCGACGTCCCGAGGTCTTCCTCGGCGGGCGGGCCGGCTTCGTCCGCCACGGCCTGGCGGAGGATGGTGCGCACCTCCTCCTCCATGGAATGCCCATGCTCGGCGGCGCGGAGACGGAGCTTCTTCTTGGTGCCGGCTTCGAGGCCGCGGACCGTAATTGCTTCTGTGGCATTGCCCATGCCTGCCTCCGTCATGGAGATCCTTGGAAGACAAGATAGGCTGCCATTGACTGCACTGCAATCAATGCAATCATCCCACCTTCCAGGCAATGACGACTGCGGCGATGGCGATCACCCACAGCGCCACGCGCCCCCAGCGCGCCGCCCGCGCCTCGGAGTGGCCTATGCCGGCCACCGTCTCGGGGTCGAGCCGGAGGCCGCGCGCCGTCATCCGGTCCATCTCGGCCGAGAGCCGCTCGGTGCGCTCGGCAAGGCGGGGCAGCTCGCCCGCCAGCCGCACCAGCGCGCCCATGCCCTCCGCCGCCCGCTCCATGTGCCCGGCCGGCCCGAGGAAGCGCTCGATCCAGTCGCGGACCACCGGCTCGGACGCCGACCACATGTCGAAATCGGGATCGAGCGAGCGCGACACGCCCTCGACCACCACCATGGTCTTCTGGACCATGATCAGCTCCGGCCGGGTCTGCATGTCGAACAGCTCGGTGACCTCGAACAGGAGCGACAGCAGCCGCGCCATCGAGATGTCGCGGGCGCGCTGGCCGTGGATCGGCTCGCCGATCGCGCGGAGCGCCTGAGCGAAGTCGTCGATCGAGTGCCCGCCGGGCACGTAGCCCGCCTCGAAATGGACCTCGGCGACCCGCCGGTAGTCGCGGCGGATGAAGCCGAACAGGATCTCGGCGAGGAACCGCCGCTCCGCCCGGCTGAGCCGGCCCATGATGCCGAAGTCGACCGCGACGATGTCGCCATTGGCGTCGACGAACAGGTTCCCCTGGTGCATGTCGGCATGGAAGAAGCCGTCGCGGAGCGCATGGCGGAGGAACGACTGCATCAGCGTGCGGGCGAGCACCGGCAGGTCGTGGCCGGCCGCCTCGAGCGCCGCGATGTCGGAAAGCTTGATGCCGTCGATCCATTCGAGCGTCAGGACGTCGCGCGCCGTCCGCTCCCACGCGACCGTCGGCACCCGGAAGCCGGGGTCGTTCGCCGTCGCCTCGGCCATCTCCGACAGCGCCGCGGCTTCGAGCCGGAGGTCCATCTCGATGGTCACCGAGCGGGCGAGCGTGTCGACCACCGCCACCGGCCGGAGACGGCGCGCCGCGGGGTCGAGGCGCTCGAGCGTCCGTGCGCCGGCATAGAAGGTGTTGAGGTCGCGCCGGAAACGGCTGCGGATGCCGGGCCGGAGCACCTTCACCGCGACCGCCCGCTCGCCGTCCTCGGTCGCGATCGTCGCCTTGTGGACCTGGGAGATCGAGGCGGCGGCGACCGGCGGCGAGAAGGTGTCGAACAGCGCCTCGACCGGCCGGCCGAGCGTCTTCTCGACCGTCGCCCGCGCCTCGGCCTCGGGGAACGGCTCGATCTCGTCGCGCAGCTTGCCGAGGGTCAGCGCCACCTCGGCGCCGACGAGGTCGGGGCGCGTGGCGAGGAACTGGCCGAGCTTGATGTAGGACGGCCCGAGCCGGTTGAGCGCCCGGGTCAGCCGCTCGGCATCGGCGTCGGTCTTCTTCCTCTGCACCAGCCGCGACAGGCGCAGCAGCACGCGCGGCGGCCCGGCCGGCACCTCGTCGAGCGGCACGCCGGCGAAGGCGCCCTCGCGGGCGAGCACGAAGCCGGCGCCGGCGAGGCGGAACAGCGCGAAGACCGTGCCCGCCATCGCCCGGTCAGAGCTTCCAGCCGGAGTGGATCGCCGCGATCCCGCCCGAGAGGTTCTGGACGGTGACGCGCTCGAACCCGGCCCGCTCGATCATCGCGGCGAAGCGGGCCTGGTTGGGGAACTTGCGGATCGATTCGACGAGGTAGCGGTAGGACTCGGAATCGCCGGTGACGATCCGCCCCATCGCCGGGATCACGTTGAACGAGAAGAGATCGTAGAGACGGTCGAGCCCGGCGACGTCGACCGCCGAGAACTCGAGGCAGAGGAAGCGGCCGCCCGGCTTCAGCACGCGGAACGCCTCGCCGAGCGCCACCTCGATGCGCGGCACGTTCCTGATGCCGAAGGCGATGGTGAGCGCGTCGTACTTGCCGCTCTCGAAGGGCAGCGCCTCGGCATTGGCCTCGACGAAGCGGACCGCCCTGTCGAGCCGGCGCCGGATGGCGCGCTCGCGGCCGACCGCCAGCATCTCGCCATTGATGTCGGCGACGGTGACCACCGCGCCCTCCGAGCGGCGGGCGATGCGGAAGGCGATGTCGCCGGTGCCGCCGGCGACGTCGAGCACCTGGTACGGCCGGCGCGGCGCCCGCGGCGGGGCGAGCGCGGTGACGAAGGCATCCTTCCAGATGCGGTGCATGCCGCCCGACATCAGGTCGTTCATCAGGTCGTAGCGCGGCGCGACGCTCTCGAAGACCTCGTCGACGAGCTCCTGCTTCTGCGTGAGGTCGACCTCGCGGAAACCGAACGAGGCCTGCTCCTCGCGTCCGCTCTCGCGCGCTTCTTCGACGCTTGCGTTCATCATCGCTCTCCTGATCGGCGCGGACGATAGCCCAAGCCGCCGGGAGAGGCTATCGTCACCGCCCTGATCGAAGGTCGCGCCAATGCCCGAACTGCCCGAAGTCGAAACCGTCCGCCTCGGGCTCGCCCCGGTGATGGAGGGCGCGGTGCTCGACAAGGTGACAGTCAACCGCCCCGATCTCCGCTTCCCCTTCCCGCCCCGCTTCGCCCGGCGCCTGACCGGGCGGCGGATCGTCGCGCTCGGCCGCCGCGCCAAGTACCTCACCGCCGACCTCGACGACGGGAACGTCCTGGTCATGCATCTCGGCATGTCCGGCTCGTTCCGGATCGAGGCCGAGCATGGTGAGAAGATCGCCGGCCAGTACTACCACGCGCGGAGCGCGATCCGCGCCCACGACCACGTCGTCTTCGACCTCTCGAGCGGCGCCCATGTCGTGTTCAACGACCCGCGGCGCTTCGGCATGATGGACATCCTCGCCCGCAACCAGCTGGACGAGGCGCCCTACTTCAAGGACCTCGGCCTCGAGCCGCTCGGCAACGCGCTGTCCGGCGAGGCCATCGCCGCGCTGTTCGAAGGCCGCACCGCGCCGCTCAAGGCGATGCTGCTCGACCAGCGCCGGATCGCCGGGATCGGCAACATCTATGCCTGCGAGGCGATGTGGCGGGCCAGGCTCTCGCCGACCCTGCCAGCCGGCAAGCTCGCGACGCCGCGGGGGAAGGCGAAGGCGGAGTCGCTCGCCGAGGCGATCCGCGCCGTGCTCGCCGAGGCGATCGCCGCCGGCGGCTCCTCGCTCCGCGACCACCGCCGCACCGATGGCGAGCTCGGCATGTTCCAGCACAGCTTTGCCGTGTACGACCGCGAGGGCGAGCCGTGCCCGCGCGCGGGCTGCCACGGCGTGATCCGCCGGATGGTTCAATCCGGGCGCTCGACGTTCTATTGTCCGGTGTGCCAGCGCTAGGGAGCATCCATGGCCTTCGAGACCATCATCATCGAGACGCGCGGCCGGGTTGCGCTCATCACGCTCAACCGCCCCGCGGCCCTCAACGCGCTCAACGCGACGCTGATCCGCGAGCTCGGCGACGCCGTCGCCAATTACGACGCCGACGAGCGCATCGGCTGCATGATCCTCACCGGCTCGGACAAGGCCTTCGCCGCCGGTGCCGACGTCAAGGAGATGCAGGGCCTCACCGTCCTCGACGCGTTCCAGCGCGACTATGGCGCCGCGCTCGGCCGGATCGCGGGCGCGCGGAAGCCGATCGTCGCGGCGGTGGGCGGCTACTGCCTCGGCGGCGGGGCCGAGCTCGCCATGGCCTGCGACATGATCATCGCCGCCGACACCGCCAAGTTCGGCCAGCCCGAGATCACCCTCGGCATCATGCCCGGCATGGGCGGCCCCCAGCGCCTGCCCCGCGCCGTCGGCAAGGCCAAGGCGATGGACATGATCCTTACCGGCCGGATGATCGATGCCGCCGAGGCCGAGCGCTCGGGCCTGGTCTCGCGCGTCGTCGCCGCCAACGACCTGCTCGAGGAAGCGATGCGGATCGCCGAGAAGATCGCCGGCTTCTCGCTGCCCTCGGTGATGATGGCCAAGGAGAGCATCAACCGCGCCTTCGAGATGCCGCTCGCCGAGGGGCTTCGCTACGAGCGCCGCCTGTTCCACACCATGTTCGCCACCGAGGACCAGAAGGAAGGCATGGCCGCCTTCGTCGAGAAGCGCACCGCCCAGTTCCGCAACCGGTGAGATCCGGCGGCCGCGTCACATTGACCCCGGACCGCGCCATCACTATAAGCAGCCACCAACCGCGGTGGTGGAGCTTTCACCGCCGCACGCTTTGCTGTTTTCCGAAGGTACACCATGGCCAATACGTCATCTGCCAAGAAGGCGACGCGGAAGATCGCCGCGCGCTCGAGCGTCAACAAGAGCCGCGTGGCACGTGTCCGCACCTATGTCCGCAAGGTCGAGGAGGCGATCGCCTCCGGCGATCAGGAGAAGGCGAACGCCGCGCTGAAGGCGGCCGAGCCGGAGATCATGCGCGCCGTCACCAAGGGCGTGCTGCACAAGAACACCGCGTCGCGGAAGGTGTCGCGCCTGACCGCCCGCGTGAAGACCGTCGGCGCCTGAGTCCGACGCCGCCGGGGGTGCCTAGCCGCCCGGCTTCTCGTGACAGCCTCGGCTTCTCGATGCGCCGCCATGGCCTTTGCCGTGCGGCGCCATGGCTTTGCCGTGGGCGACCCCGACTCGGCGTCGCCCGGCCCTGGCTTTGCCTTGCGCGGCCCCGGCTTTTCCTTGCGTGGCTAAGTCGCGCGAAGCTCGCCCGGGTCCCTGGGACCGGAGCCGGCGGCATCGGTGTAGTGCCGCTCGACCCCCACCAATTGCAGGATCGGCT
>JAEVZM010000555.1 GCA_023392225.1 Pseudomonadota bacterium | reverse complement strand
CGCCGTCGCCGGCGATCCCCGCCTCGCCGACCTCAGGAACGTCGAGGCCGGCATCATCGTCGACCTCTTGCTGTCGTTCCGGGCCGTCGGCACGAGGGAGGGCTGCGAGGAGATGATCACCCTCTACGACCGCATGCCGCGCGAGCTGCAGCAGGCCCGCACGGTCCGCGAGCAGCTCGGCTTCGCCCTCAACCGGGCCGGCCGGCGCGACGAAGCCGAGAAGGTGCTGGTCGAGGTGGTGCGCGAGTACGGTCACTCGAGCGAGACCAACGGCCTCCTCGGCCGCGTCTACAAGGACATGTGGGAGGAGGCAAAGAAGGCCGGCCGCGGCATGGAGGCGCGGGGCCACCTCAAGCGCGCCATCCAGAGCTATCGTGCCGGTTTCGAGGCCGACTGGCGGGACGCCTATCCGGGCGTCAACGCGGTGACGCTGATGGCGCTGTCGGAGCCGCCGGATCCGGCGCTGGCCGAACTGCTGCCCGTGGTCCGCTATGCCGCCACCCAGCGCATCCGGGCCGACGCGCAGGGCACCGGCGACTACTGGGACCAGGCGACGCTGGTCGAGCTCGCGGTGATCGGCACCGACCCCGACGCCGCGATGGACGCGGCGGCGGCGGCGCTCGCCGTGGTCACCGAGCCATGGCAGCCGGCCACCACCGCGCGGAACCTCCGCCTCATCCGCGAGGCGCGCGAGAAACGCGGCGACGACGGCGCCTGGATCGCCGACATCGAGGCGGCGCTGGCCGAGGCCGAGGCCCGGCTGATGGCGCCGGCAGGATAGGGAGCGGCATTTCCGGTGTTCCGAGCGGATTCAATCGATACGTTGGCCTTCGGCCCGATGGGCAGCGGCCTGCCACGGCGGACCCTCCGACGCCCGTCGCTGGTGCCGTCGATCCCGCTGGCCCGGCCGGCTGCCGTGGTGCGCCGACGGCACCCGTGGCTCCACACGCTGCTGCTCGCGCTCGTCGCCATGCTCGGCCTCACCGTCCATGCGCTCGCCCATCCGCATGTCTTCGTCGACGTCAATGCCGAGCTGATCTTCGACGAGACCGGCAAGATCAAGGCGGTCGGCAACGTCTGGCAGTTCGACGACGCCTTCTCGGCCTTTGCCACCGAGGGCCTCGATCTCGACGGCGACGGGAAGCTCGGCGATGCCGAGCTGCAGCCGCTCGCCAAGATCAACGTCGAGTCGCTGGCTGATTTCGGCTACTTCACCCACCTGTCGGTCGACGGCACCGAGCAGGGCTTCACGCCGCCCACCGAGTACTGGCTGCAATACGACGGCTCGCTCCTCACCCTGTTCTTCACGCTGCCGCTCGACCTGCCGGTGGCGGTCGGCAAGGACACCACGCTCGAGATTTTCGATCCCGAGTATTTCGTCGCCTTCAACTTCCCCGGCGAGCATCCGCTCACCCTCAACGGGGCGCCGGCCGGCTGCACCGCCACCTATCATCCGCCCAAGGGCGTCGATGACGCGACGATGGCGATCCTCAACTCGCTGCCCTACGACCAGCGTCAGCTTCCGCCGGACCTCCAGGCCGCGGCCGACGACCTCGCCGATCTCTTCACCGTCGACTGCCCGGAGACCGAGACGGTCGCGGCGGCGCCTTCGTCCGACACCCCGAAGGCCGCCAAGAGCCGCAGCCCGTTCGGCATCGCCACGCCGGACGGCGGCAGCGGCATGACGGTGGGCGGTCCCTTCGGCCCGGTCTTCGCCTGGATCGCGGCCCGCCAGTCCGAGTTCTATCGCGCCCTGACCAGCAACCTCGGCGCCATCAAGGAGAACGGCGCCGCGGTCTGGCTGCTGCTCCTCGTCGCCTTCCTCTACGGCGTCTTCCATGCCGCCGGGCCTGGCCACGGCAAGGCGGTGATCACCTCCTACGTTCTCGCCTCGGGCGACAACGTCAAGCGGGGCGTGGCGATCTCCTTCGCCGCCGCCTTCGTCCAGGCGCTGTCGGCGATCGTCATCGTCGGCGTCGCCTCCCTGATCATCGGCGCGACGGCCCAGCAGATCACCGGCTTCACCGACTGGCTCGAGATCGCGAGCTATGCGGCGATCGTCCTCGTCGGCCTGTGGCTGGTGTGGTCCAAGACCTTCGGCGGCGGCCACCATCACCACCACCACCACCATCATCATGGCGCGCCGGGCGACGACCATGCCGGCCACAAGCACGAGGGCAATGGCCGGCGCCTCCGGCATCGCGACCTCGGCGCGGCTGCGGCTGGCGGCCCTCAGGATCTCGACGAGCTGGCTGCCCGTCGCGCGACGGCGACGCCGGACACGATCGTCTCCCCGGCCGCGGTTGTCGGCCCGGTCTGTGCGCCGGCGACCCGCAACTGGTTCCTGCGGGCTTGGTCGGCGATCCTCGCCGTCGGCATCCGGCCGTGCTCCGGGGCGATCATCATCCTCGTCTTCGCGCTGTCGCAGGGGCTGCTCATCGCCGGCGTCGCGGCGACGTTCGTGATGGCGCTCGGCACCGGCCTCACCGTCGCGGTGCTCGCCGCGATCGCCGTCTCGGCCCGCGGTCTCGCCTTCCGCGTCGCCAACGCCGAATCCGGCCGCGGCGCGATCGTGCTCCGCGTCGTCGAGATCGGCGGTGCCGTCGCGGTGCTCCTGTTCGGCGTCCTGCTGCTCGGCGGCGCCCTCTACCCGATGGTGTGAGGGCGGCTACTCGGCCACGGCCGCCATGTCGGCCGCCTGCCGGGCCATATGGTCCCTGACCGCGCGGCCGAAGGCGGCAAACAACTTGGCCGAGGTCTCGTCGGATTCGACCCAGTATTCCGGGTGCCACTGCACCCCGATGGCAAAGCCCGCCGCGTCGGTGACGCGCACCGCCTCGATGGTACCATCGGGTGCGCTCGCCTCGACGCTCAGGCGGGTGGCGAGCCGGCCGATCGCCTGCCGATGGAGCGAGTTGACCTGCACTCGGTCCGCGCCGAGCGCGGTGGCGAGCGCGCCGCCGGGGGCCAGCAGCACGTCCTGGCGAATGGCGAAGCGCTCCGCCTGGTTGCTCGAGTCGGGTGCGCGGTGATCGTCCCGGCCGGGCATCTCCTGAATCTCGACATGGAGCGTGCCGCCGAGGGCGACGTTCAGCTCCTGCATGCCGCGGCAGATGGCGAACAGCGGCACGCCGCGGGCGATCGCCCGCCGGATGAGGGCGAAGGCGGTCTCGTCCCGGGCCGTGTCATAGGGCTCGGAGCGCGGGTCGGCGGCTTCGCCGTAGCGCGAGGGATGGACGTTGCTGCGGCTGCCGGTCAGCAGCACCCCGTCGACCCGGTCGAGCACGGCATCGACATCGACGCCGGCGAGCGAGGGCAGGATCAGTGACGTTCCGCCGAAGCCGGCGACGATCGCACGGCAATAGGTCTCGGCGGCGGCGTGCCAGCGGTAGAGGTCGACGTCCTTGACGTCGGCGGGGAGCACGACGAGGGGGCTGCGGGTCATGGGTTGATATGTCGCCCGGTCCGGGGTCGACTTCAAGAGCCTTCGCGTCGCCGGTGCGACCGCGCGCGGCGGATGGGACGCGCCGGGATTCGCCCCTCCCAGACCGCGCTCATCGGATGCGGGTACCGGTCGCGGTAAGCAATCGTGAGATGCAAATTGTATGACAATGCGTCCTCACGGTCGTGAGCTTTGCCTGCTTCGTATTTTCTACAGGGTATTGCGCGCCTTGGGCTGTGGACTTTGGTGTCGGATTGGGCAAGGCTCCGCGGCGCGGCGGTTGCGTTGGTTGTAGGCTCTGGCTGGTGGATCGGTGGGAGCAAGGTCGGACTGTGGTTTCGGCGGGCTGGGACCGCCCGAGCGTGTCGATGGCTGAGCACCTTACGACCCTCACCGAAGGGCTCCTCATCAATTTCGGCTTCCTGGCGCTCGTCGTCTCGGCCTGGACGTTCGGCCTCTCGTGGATTCTCAAGCCGTCCGATCGCGTCGGCACCATCGCGGCGGCCATCTTGTTCGCCGGCGCGGTGGCGTTGCTCATGGAGCATTCGTTCATCGTCGGGGATGGGCTTCGGTTCGATCTGAGGTCGGTGCCGCTATCGCTCAGCGGGCTGTTTGGCGGGCCTGTGGCCGGGCTGGCGACGCTCGGCGTCGCGGCGTGTCTGAGGCTCATCGCCGGCGGCCCTGCGGTCCCCAACGCCGTCGCCTCGATGGTCGTGGTCGCCTCGCTCGGGATTGCCGGCCACGTCTTGCTCAAGGGACGGCCGGTCCGGCTTCGGCATGTCATCACCCTCGCCGCGCTGACCGCCTCCGTGTCCTGCGTCTCGATCCTCTTCCTTCCGCACGACGTGCTGGCGACGCTTCCCGTCGGCGAGTTCATCGTGGTGATCCTGGTGTTGTTCGCGACGACCTCCGCCATCGGGGCCGCGATCGTCGGCGAGCTGCGTCGCCGTGAGGCGGAGAGCGAGAACCGCCTCTACCGCGCCGTGATCGAGTCCCTGCCCGAGCCGATCGATGCGAAGGACCTCGACGGGCGCTTTCTCGTCGCCAACTCCGCGGTGGCCGAGATACTGGGTGTCCCGGACGCCAGGGTGGTGATCGGCAAGACGTTCTCCGACTTCATCTCCGCGGACCAGGCGAAGAAACTGAGCGAGAACGACGCGGCGGCGATCGCCGCCGGCAAGCCCTCGGTGGTCGAACAGTATGTCGTGACCAGTGATGGGACCGCCCGTTGGCTGGCCTCGCTCAAGGCGCCGCTGTTCGACGATCACGCCAGGATCGCCGGCCTGATCACCCACAATCGGGACATCTCCGACCGCAAGCGCCTCGAAGCCGGGCAGGAGCTTGCCCGGCGGCAGCTCGACGACGCGATCGCCAGCATGGCGGATGGTCTGGTGATCTTCGACCGCGATGGTCGGATCGCGCTCTGCAATCAGCGCTACCGCGACTTCTTCCCGCTGACGGCGCATCTTCGGGTTCCCGGCACCGCGCTCGAGGATATCCTCCGCGCCAGCATTGCCGCGGGCGAGTACCGCCTGCCTCCGGGCGAGGACAAGGAGACCTGGGTCAGGCAGGTCAAGACGATGCTCGAGGCGCCGTCGGAGCGCCTGTTCGAGCTGCGGGACGGTCGCTGGATCCACAGTCGCATGCGTCCGATGAGCGACGGCGGCGCCCTCGGCGTGATCACCGACGTGACGAAGTCCCGGCGCACCGAGCAGAGACTGGCCGAGCTGAACCAGCGGCTCGAGATCCTGGCGCGTGTCGATGGTCTCACCGGCCTCACCAACCGCCGCGCCTTCGAGGAGGTCCTCGCGGCGGAGCTGGCACGGAGCCGGCGGACCGGGACCTCGCTCGGCCTGCTGATGCTCGATATCGACAACTTCAAGGCCTACAACGACACCTATGGACACCTTGCCGGCGACGAGTGTCTCCGCCGGATCGCCGAGACCCTGCGCAGCACCCTGCAGCGCCCGGGCGACCTGGCGGCGCGTTTCGGGGGCGAGGAGTTCGTCGCCATCCTCCCCGAGACGGACCTCGCCGGCACGTGGGCGCGCGCGGAGGCGGTGCGGCAGGCGGGCCGGAACCTTGCCATTCCCCATGCGACCGGGGGCAGGGGGGTCGTCACCGTCAGCATCGGCGTCGCGGTGCGGTCCGGCTCCGGCTCGGATACCCCGCTCCAGCTCGTCGGCTGGGCCGACAGGGCGCTCTACGCCGCCAAGGCGGCCGGCCGGGACCGGGTGGCCACGGACGAGGTCGTCATCGTGCGCGAGCCGGCGTCCGATTCCGATCGCGCCGGGCTCGATCCCGCCCCGGCTTGAGGCGGATCAACCCCGCGCGCGGTCCCTCTCGCTAGTTTGCCGTCTTGGGGCCGGAGAGCGCGCGACTTGCCGCTGTGTCGTGCTATGGACGGGGATCAGGAGGTGAATCTCCGACATGGTGAAGGCATCGACGAAGAGGGAGCGCGAGCCGGCGTCCTTTCCGCAGGGAAGGGAAATGCTCCTGTCGGTCATGGAGAACGCGCCGATCGGCATGTCGCTGGTCGACTGGGATGGCCGGACCGTCTTCATCAACCAGGCTTGCGCCGACATGTTCCGGACGTCGCGTGCGGAGCTGGCGGCGCTGTCGCTGAGCGACATCATCGTTCCCGAGATGCTGGAGGACTCCGCGGCCGCCCTCCAGGCGATCATCCGCGGCGACAGCGAAGGCCACCGGGCCGAGCGCATCTTCGTGCGTGCCGATGGCACCCGCTTCTGGGGCCTGATCGCCGTGTCGGTCCTGCGCCCCGAGGCCGGCGCCGAGCAGCCGTTCCTGATCGTCCAGCTCATCGACATCGATGTGGAGAAGCGGACCGAGGCGACCGTGACCGCCGCCGAGAGCCGTTGGAACTTCGCGCTCGAAAGTGCCGGGCAGGGCGTCTGGGATCACGATCTGCGCACCGGGACGTCGTTCTACTCGCGCACCTGGAAGGTCATGCGCGGCCTCGACCCGGATGCGCCTGTCGACGCCTCCGAGGCGGTGTGGCTCGCGCGCGTCCATCCCGACGACCGTGCCTTTGCCAGCAAGCATGAGCGCATGCTGCGCAGCGGCGAGACGGAGCGGCACGAGTTCGAGTATCGCGAGCGCCGTGCCGACGGCCGGATGATCTGGATCCTCAGCCGTGGCCGCGCCGTCGCCTGGAATGCCGATGGCAGCGTGGCCCGGGTGATCGGCACCGATACCGACGTCACCCGGATCAAGTCCACCGAAACCCAGCTCGCCGACGTGATCTCGACGATGTCCGACGGCGTGGTGCTGTTCGACCTGGACGAGCGCCTCGTCTTCCGCAACGAGCAGTATCCCCGCCTCTTCCCCTATACGGCGGATATCAGGGTGCCGGGGGCGAGGCTCACCGACATTCTCCGCACCTCGGTCGCAGCGGGCGAGCTGCGGCTGTCGGAGCCCGGCGAGTCCTATATCGAGAGGACGCGGAACGGGCTCCGGGCCGGCGGCGAGTGGGAGTTCGAGCTCTCCGACGGCCGTTGGCTGGCGGTCCGTGCCCGGCCGGTCGCCGATGGCGGCGGCTACCTCAGCGTCGTCTCCGACATCACCCGCCGCAAGCGCGCCGAGCTCGACCAGGCCGATCTCAACCGGCGGCTGGAGACGCTGGCCCATTTCGACGGGCTGACCGGGCTGATCAACCGCCGGTCTTTCGACGAGCTGCTGGCGACCGAGTTCCAGCGCAGCATGCGCGAGCGGAAGCCGCTCACCCTGCTGCTCATCGATGTCGATCACTTCAAGGCCTACAACGATGCCTATGGGCATCCGGCCGGCGACGACTGCCTGCGGGCGATGGCCCGCACGCTGCTCGCGGCGCTCCGCCGCCCCGGCGATCGCGCGGCGCGCATCGGCGGCGAGGAGTTCGCGGTCATCCTGCCCGACACCGAGGCTGCGGGCGGCACGATCGTCGCCCAGGCGATCCGCGAGGCGGTGCGCGGTCTCGGCCTTCGCCACGACCGGAGCCTCGAGCGCCGGGTCACGGTGAGCGTCGGCGTCGCCGATCTCGACGGCAGCAACCCCCCGGCTTCGGTGCGCCGGTTCGTGGCGCGCGCCGACGAGGCGCTCTATGCGGCCAAGGCCGCCGGCCGCGACAAGGTGGTCACCTTGCGGGCGGAAACGAAAACGGCCGGCGCGAGTGACTCGCCGGCCGGGGAAGATGGGGGGAGGGG
>JAEVZM010000533.1 GCA_023392225.1 Pseudomonadota bacterium | reverse complement strand
CGGTTTTCCAGAATAGCGCAAGCAGAATGACCACTACTGTAGCACCGATACAGACCTCGACCAAATAATCACAAGGAAATGCGATTGGCAATCCAGCCATATACGAAAGCCTCGTTCTTCTGGTTGGCCTCTGCCAGCTCGATATACCGCGCACCCTGAAGGCAGTTCAGCGCCTTGAGCATCACGATTTCACCTTGTTTGCCGCGCGCACCAAGATAGCTTTTAAGTGCTGACGCAGTAGCAGGCCCAACCTTCCCGTCGACAGCAATATCAGCATATGCCTTGCCCTGGTTGTTAAAGGCGTTCAGGCAGCGCTGAAGGAACTTTCCCGCCGCAGATGGCCCCATGTTAACGCCGGTATCAATCACCTCGGCAGCGATGGATTCAGACAGCGGAATCAGCAGGTCAAACTTTGGTTTCGAAACGTACTGAGTGTAGTAGATGTTTTCGGCAAGTGAGATAGGCAGGTCTTTCATTGCCCCGGTGTAGCCATTGGCAGCAGCTACCGCTTTTGTAATGCCGAACATCGTTTCACCGCCGGAGTCATTTGGGTTATTTGAGTAACCGCCTTCGGCTTTGATGATGTCGTCAATAATTGACTTTATAACCGGGGTCATAAAAACCTCATTGTTATGTTTTGGCTCGATTCGCAACCAGTGGGCCGCCGAGGCATACTTGCCTGTCGGCGATGCCACGCTGCCACCCTTGGAAGCGTAGCCAATTTAACATATAAAAAAGCAAAAGTCAAAAGAAGGAGCACGAAATGACACTGGTGAAAATAGATTGATATAGTGATTGACATTACGCACTGAAAGGCTATGATTTGTGCATCAGCAGGAAACAACACAGAGGTTTATCATGACTACAAAAAGAACTGTTCGCCGTTATTCGACATGGCTCAGGGATGAAATAATTTATAACGCAGGCACATCAGTTAAAAACCACGGACTGACAATAGATGGCGAAGAGATAAATCCACGGGTTGCAGCTCGCGCTGTAAGGGATTTATTAAAAAGATACACAACAACAACCCAGCTACTCAAGGCGTGGCCAGGATTGGAAGAAAGAGGCATGGTCTATGAGTTCACCATTGAGGATATAGAAGAAATAATAAAGGATTGGCGTGAAAGCGAAATACGCCGCAGGAAGCTAAAAGCACTCCATGACGCAGCCCCAGAGTTGCTGGAGGCTTTGAAGGAGCTAATTTCTGGTTACGAAGACCGCGAGAAATCAGGCATGTTCGATATGCTTGTGCACGGAGATTTAATTGAGAAGGCAAACGTAGCAATCAACAAAGCACTGGGAGAATGAAATGCGATGCAAAAACTGCGGCGAGACAATGGAAGGCGACGGATACAATGGCGTAATCCACTGCCCTAACGTCGATGTCACCGGCACTGGATACGAGCCTGATACCAACCCTATTTACTGTGAAGAGGAAGAAGAAGAATGAAACTTATCGATTTGCTGGTTCAAGAGTTGCCTAAGCGGGGCGGGTGGCCTGAAGGTGCGCTAAATGCCACACAAGATAAAGATGGCGAGGTGTGTTTTTCTGCCGGTGCAGTCCCTGAATTTGGCTGCGCTGCCTGGGAGGGTGGCGACTGGTGCGGAAATGAGTTTCACACAATTATGGCCAGCGACTACGCTACCGCCATCATTACCCGCGCCCAATACGAAGCCGCGCTTGCAGCAAGTAAAGCTGTTGTTGGGCATAATGGATGGATTAAGTGGCGTGGCGGTGACTGCCCGGTTGATAGTGACGCAATTGTTGAGGTCAAATTCCGAAATCCGAGCCGGAACAAATTCAATAATGACAGGGCTGGCGATTTAAACTGGTCACATGATGGATTTGGCGGTGACATCATCGCCTACCGCCTGCAACATACTGGCTTCAACTCCCGTGCCAACGATGACCGACTGGAGCAGGATTTGAATGAGTGCATTGGTCAGGACGTGGATATTCCAGAATGGAATGGTGAAGGATTGCCGCCAGTTGGAACTGTTTGCATGGCGAACCTGGCTAATGGGTGGACTGATGTCAAGGTTGCATACATTGGCGACGAAGGGGGGTGTCGTGAGGCCCTGGTATTCGAAATTAAATCGACTAAGCCAGCATGGGCTGATGAATTCCGACCACTACGTACCGAAGCGGAAAGGGCGCGTGATAAATTGGCCGCGTCGCTTCATATTGCGGCTGGTGCCAGTCCAATCGAATTAAACGGCATAGGGCCTTTATACTTCAAGTTGGCTGATGCCATCATTTCAGGAAGCGTTTTCGGAACTACATTCAAGGCGGGTAAATAATGGATATTGACGTGATTAACCACCCATCACACTACACTAAGGGTCGCATCGAGTGCATTGATGCCATTGACTCAGCTACCACCGGAGAATCAGGAATTGAATCCGTTTGTGTGGCAAATATCATTAAATACCTGTTCCGCTACGAAGAAAAGAACGGCCTTGAGGATGTCAAGAAGGCCAAGTGGTATATCAACAAATTAATCTCTGAACTGGAGTCAAAATAATGGCAAGTCGTGGCGTCAACAAATGCATCATCTTGGGCAACCTCGGCAATGACCCTGAGGTCAAATACACTAACTCAGGCAGCGCAATCGCAAACCTGACGGTGGCAACGTCGGAATCATGGAATGACAAGGCTACCGGCGAGAAGAAGGAAATTACCGAATGGCATCGCGTTGTGCTGTTCGGCAAGCTGGCAGAGGTGGCGAGCGAATACCTCCGCAAAGGCTCGCAGGTCTATATCGAAGGCCAGCTGCGTACCCGCAAATGGACTGACAACGCCGGAGTGGAGAAATACACCACCGAGATTGTAGTCGGCATGAATGGCGTGATGCAGATGCTTGGCGGCAAGCAGGATAGCAATCCTCAGCAGCAAGGTGGATGGGGGCAACCTCAGCAACCAAATCCGCAGCAGCAGAGTAAGCCAGTGCAATCCGGTCCGAGTGTTCCACCAGTGGATTTTTCTGACGATATTCCGTTCTGATAAACACCTACCCGCTTCGGCGGGTTTTTCATCTTTTACGCAATCTGTTACAATTCCTGGAATATTCCAGTTATTCACTCAAAGACAAGCGTGTACCCTATAGTAGGAAGAAAGGGGGTGCATATGCCAAACA
>JAEVZM010000531.1 GCA_023392225.1 Pseudomonadota bacterium | reverse complement strand
CTGCGGGTGCGGCAAGCCAGCCCGCACCGGCGAGGCTGGGGATTGCTTCGGCGTTCGTCGTCACCGCAGGACTACTCGAAATGGCCGGGGACGAGGACGCCGTCGATCACCTGGGCAGGGACGTAATGGCCGCCTGGGGGAGCGGCATCGAACTGCAGGAAGGCCACGACCGCGATGATCAGCAGTGCCGCGCCGCCCACGGCGAGCCAGGTGATGGTCCGGATCGGCCAGTCGCTGGCGCCGCCCACCGTGCCCCGCGTCGCCAGGAGCCAGGCCGCGTAGACGCCGAATGGCAGCAGGAAGAAGACTGCATTGAAGGCTACTAGGCGCGCCATTTAGCCGAACATCCGCTCATACAACCCGCGGATGATGCCCGCGGTGACACCCCTTATATAGCGTTCTCCGAACGGCATCTCATAAAACGACCGCACCGCGCCGCTGAACTCGCGGCTGCCGAGGCGGTGATTGCCCGGCGACATCAGAAACGGCAGGGGCACCTCGAAGGCGTCGACCACCTCGTGCGGGTTGAGCGCCAGCCGGTGCGCCGGGTCGACCATGCCGACGATGGGGACGATGCGATAGCCGGTGCCGGTGAAATAGGGGTCGAGCGCCCCGATCGGCGTCACCAGGCCGCGGTCGAGGCCGACCTCCTCCTCCGCCTCGCGAAGCGCGGCGGCGACCGCCGACTCGTCCTCCGGGTCGATCTTGCCGCCGGGGAAGGCGATCTGCCCGGCATGGCTCTTGAGATGCGGCGTGCGCAGCGTCAGCAGCATCGTCGCCTCGGGCTCGCGGGCGATCACCGGGATCAGCACCGCGGCATCGCGATAGGGGCCGGGGCCCATCACGAATCCGGGGTTCAGCACATGGTCGCCGGCAGCCGCCGGATGCGGCTCGGCGGTGACTGCCGCGGGCGCGTCGCGCAGGCGCTCGGCGACGCGGCGGGCGAAGGCGCCGGGCGTGAAGGGGTTGTCGTCTGGGGGCATGCCGGTCATCGGGATGGGTGTTTCACATTGTGGTGAGCCGTGGCACGGTCCCGGCGTCGTCCTCGTGTCCCGTGGCGCGCGGATGCCGCGGGAGGCAGCCATTGTTTTGCCGCGCTTTGCCCTATCTCATGGCGAGGCTCGATCGTCGGCGCGGAGATCGAGGCAGGCGACAAACCTCTATTGCCGTGGCGCCGCGCATGCAACACTTGGCCCATCGTGCCTTTGCCCCGGGCCAGTTCTTAACGAGAGGGAAGTCGCCCGTCGATGAGCGCACTCAGCCAGCCCCATCCTGATGTCGATCCAGGCCGCATCGTCGCCGAGGTCGAGGCCGCCGTCGCCCGCGTCAGCGCGGCGCGCGCCGCCATCGGCCGGGTCATCTACGGCCAGGAGACGGTGGTCGACCGGACGCTGATCACCATCCTCGCCGGTGGCCATGGCCTGCTGATCGGCGTGCCGGGCCTCGCCAAGACCAAGCTCGTCGAGACCATCGGCACGGTCTGCGGCCTGTCCTCCGCCCGCATCCAGTTCACGCCGGACCTGATGCCGTCCGACATCCTCGGCACCGAGGTGATGGACGTCGGCTCCGACGGCAGCCGCGCCTTCCGCTTTGTCCCCGGCCCGGTGTTCACCCAGCTCTTGATGGCCGACGAGATCAACCGCGCCAGCCCGCGCACGCAGTCGGCGCTCCTCCAGTCGATGCAGGAGCACCACGTCACGGTCGCCGGCCAGCGCCACGACCTGCCGGCGCCGTTCCACGTGCTTGCCACCCAGAACCCGCTCGAGCAGGAGGGCACCTATCCGTTGCCCGAGGCCCAGCTCGACCGCTTCCTCCTCCAGATCGACGTGCTCTATCCCGACCGCGAGGCCGAGCGGCGGATGCTGTTCGAGACCACGGGCTCGTCCGAGGCGCACACCGAAGCCGTGCTCGACGCCGAGGGCATCAAGGTGATCCAGGCGCTGGTCCGGCGCATGCCCGTGGGCGAATCGGTGGTCGAGGCCATCCTCAACCTGGTCCGCTCGGCGCGGCCGGGCGAGGGTGCCGGCAAGCTCTCCGACGCGATCGCCTGGGGGCCGGGACCGCGCGCCAGCCAGGCGCTGATGCTGGCGGTGCGCGCCCGGGCGCTGATCGACGGCCGGCTCGCGCCCTCGCTCGACGCCGTCGCCGACCTCGCCGAGCCGGTGCTCAAGCACCGCATGGCGCTGTCGTTCGCCGCGCGTGCCGACGGCCTCACCGTCACCGAGGTCATTGCCGAGCTGAAGGGCAAGATCGGATAGCGATGGCGGCTGGTTCCGAGGCACGGGGCGACAGAGGCACGACGGTCCGGGGGACGCTGACCGAGGCGAAGGGTGTTGCCGGCGGCCTGCCGGACCTCCTCGTCGAGGCCCGCCGCGTCTCCGCCACCGTCATCGCCGGATGGCACGGCCGCCGGGTCCCCGGGCGTGGCGAGACCTTCTGGCAGTTCCGGCCCTTCGCGCCGGGCGAGGCCGCCGCCGCCGTCGACTGGCGCCGCTCGGCCCGTGACGAGAGCCACCTCTTCGTCCGCGAGAAGGAATGGGAGGCCGCCCACATGATGTGGCTCTGGGCGGACCTCTCCCCCTCGATGGACTTCCGCTCGCGGCTCGCCACGACCAGCAAGCGCGACCGCGCGCTGGTGCTGCTGCTGGCGCTTGCCGAGCTGCTCTCCGCCGCCGGCGAGCGGATCGGCCTCCTCGCCGAGAGCGACCCGATCCTCGCCCGGAACGGCGCCGAGCGCATCGCCCAGCATCTCGCCCATGCCGGCGCAGGCAAGCCAGAGACCCGCGGCCTCCGCCGCTTCACCGACGTGGCGCTGTTCGGCGATTTCCTCGATCCCCTTGTCGAGACCGAGGCGATGCTCGACGCGATCGTGCGCTCCGGCGCGCGGGCGCATCTGGTGCAGGTCCTCGATCCGATCGAGGAGACTTTTCCCTTCACCGGCCGCACCGAGTTCCTCGATCCCGAGACCGGGGCGCGCCACGTCGTCGGGCGGGCCGAACAGTACCGGCAGGAATATCAGGACCGGCTCGCCGCGCTGCGCGAGCGGCTGTCGCTGCTCTGCCGCCGGCTCGACTGGACGTTCCTCGTCCACCGCACCGACCGGCCGGCGACCGAGCCGCTGCTGGCGCTCCATGCCCGGCTTGCCGATCGCCACGGCCAGTCTGCCGCCTCCGCGATGGGGCACGCGGCATGAGCGGGCTGCCCTTCGCCTTCGCCTATCCGCCGATCCTCCTGGCGCTGCTGGCGCTGCCGCTGATCTGGCTGCTGCTCCGCGTCACGCCGCCCAAGCCGAAGGTCGAGAGCTTCCCGCCGACCCGGCTCCTCCTCGAGATCACCCCGAAGGAGGAGACGCCGGCGCGCACCCCGTGGTGGCTGATCCTTCTTCGCTGCCTGATCGCCGCCGCGCTGATCGTCGCGCTGGCCGGACCGATCTACCGGCCGAGCGAGGAGCAGGCGCCGGGCAGCGGCCCGCTGCTGCTCGTCGTCGACAATGGCTGGGCGTCGGCCGAGCATTGGCCGGCGATCACCGAGACCGCCGGGCGCATCGTCGCCCTGGCCGAGCAGGCCGGCCGGCCGATCACCATCCTCGCCACCGCTGACGGCTCGCGCCAGGAGCTGGCGCCGACCGACGCCGGCACCGTGCGCCAGCGGCTCGAGGCGCTCGCCCCACGGCCCTATGCGCCCGACTACGCGGCGCTGCTGCCGCCGCTCGATGCGGAGGTCCGGGCCAGCGGCTTCGGCGGTGTGGTCTGGCTGTCCGATGGCGTCGCCAGCCGCGGCAGCGACTCCTTCGGCACCTTCCTCTCCGAGCGCATCGACGGGCCGCTCGTCGCCTATGCCGATACGCGGAGCGACGTCTTCGGCCTCAAGCCGCCGGTCGGCGGCGCCGATGCGCTGGTCGTGCCGGTGATCCGCAACAACGGCGCGCTGCCCGCCTCGGGGTTCGTGCGCGCCACGGACCTTCGCGGCCGGAGCATCGGCGACGTGCCCTTCGACTTCGCCGCCGGCGCCACCGAGACCGAGGCGCGCATCGAGCTGCCGGTCGAACTCAGGAACGACATCGCCCGCCTCGAGGTGGTCGGCGCCGAGACGGCCGGCGCCGTGCAGCTTCTCGACGATCGCTGGCGGCGGCGTCGCATCGGCCTGCTCTCGGGCGCTTCGGCCGACGCCGCGCAGCCGCTGCTCTCGCCGCTCTACTACATCGCCCGCGCCGTCCAGCCCTTTGCCGACGTGTCGGAGCCGCGCGACGCCAACGCCGCGGTCGCCGTGCCGCAGCTCATCGAGGAAGGCGCCTCGGTGATCGCCATGGCCGACATCGGCACGCTGCCGGCCGACGTCGAGGAGGAGGTGGCGAACTGGGTGCTGAACGGCGGCGTGCTGGTCCGCTTCGCCGGCCCGCATCTCGCCACCGCCACCGACTCCCTGATCCCGGTGCGGCTCCGCGGCGGCGACCGCGTGCTCGGCGGCAGCCTCACCTGGGAGGTCGAGCAGCCGCTCGCCTCGTTCTCCGAGCAAAGCCCCTTCGCCGGGATGCAGATCCCCGACGACGTGCTGGTCAAGCGCCAGGTGCTGGCCGAGCCGGACGGCGCGCTCGCCGAGCGCACCTGGGTGGCGCTCGCCGACGGCACGCCGCTGGTCACCGCGGCGCCCACCGGCCGCGGCTGGGTGATCCTGTTCCACGTCACCGCCGACACCAGCTGGTCGAACCTGCCGCTCTCCGGCACCTTCGTCGAGATGCTCCGCCGCATCGTCGCCTTCTCGACCGCGGCCCGCGCCGACGCCGCCAGCGACACGCCGCAATCGGCGCAGACCATCGCGCCGTGGCGCCTGCTCGACGGCTTCGGCCGCTTCACCAGTCCGGGGCCGGACGCGCGTCCGGTGCCGGCCAACCTCGCGGGCGTGGTGCCGGGTCCGCAGCATCCCCCCGGCCTCTACGGCACCGATGCCGGCTTCGTCGCGCTCAACCTTCTCGGCGCGGACGCAACGCTCCGCCCGTTCGACCCGACGCTGGTGCCCGAGGCCTCGCTCCTGCCCTATCCGACCGAGGCGCCGGCCGACCTCCGCCCGTGGCTGCTGGCGCTCGCCCTCGGGCTGTTCCTCCTCGACGCGCTGTTGATGCTGTGGCTCAACGGCGCGCTGAAGGGGATCGGCCGGGCACGCAAGGGCGCCGCAACCGCGGCGATGGTGCTCGTCGCCGTCGCTGCGCTCGGCGTCGCCGTCACGGCGGCCAGCGCCGACGAGGCGAGCGACCAGTTCGCCATGGACGCGGTCAACCAGACCCATCTCGCCTACGTCATCACCGGCAATGCGGAGATCGACGCGGCCAGCCGGGCAGGGCTGTTCGGCCTCTCCCGGGTGCTTGCCGACCGCACCGCGCTCGAGCCCGGCGATCCGATCGGCGTCGACCCGTCCCGCGACGAGCTCGCCTTCTTCCCGTTCCTCTACTGGCCGATTGACCCGGCGAGCCCGCTGCCGACCTCCGCCACCATGGCCAAGGTCGACGCCTATATGCGCCAGGGCGGCTCGGTGGTGTTCGACACCCGCGACCAGCTCGAGCGCTCCACCGGCCTCGGCACCTTCACCGGCACGCCCGCGGTCGAGCGGCTGCGCGAGATGCTGTCGAGCCTCGACATCCCACCGCTCGAGCCGGTGCCGGCCGACCATGTGCTGACCAAGGCGTTCTACCTCCTGTCCGATTTTCCCGGCCGCTACAGCGGCGGCCCGCTGTGGGTCGAGGCGAACCAGGCTGCCGCCGAAACGTCCGACCGCCCGGCGCGGGCCGGTGACGGCGTCTCCTCGATCCTGATCACCGAGAACGATTTCGCCGCCGCCTGGGCGATGGACGAGAACGGCACGCTCCTCTACCCGACCGTGCCCGCCGATCCGTTCCAGCGCGAGATGGCGTTCCGCACCGGCGTCAATATCGTCATGTACACGCTCACCGGCAACTACAAGGCGGACCAGGTCCACGTGCCGGCGCTGCTCGAGAGGCTCGGCCAATGAGCTGGTCGCTCGCCATCGAGCCGCTGCTGCCGATGTGGCTGCTGGTCGCCGCCGCCGTGCTGTCGGTACTGTTCATCGTGCCGGGGCTGGTCAAGGGCCTGCGTGGCGCGTGGCTCAGGGCGGCCGCCGTGGTGATCCTGTTCCTTGCCCTCCTCAATCCCGTCGCGCTCCGCGAGGATCGCGACCCGCTGCCGACGGTGGTGGCCGTGGTCACGGACGGCAGCGCCAGCCAGGGTCTCGACGGCCGGGACAGGACCACGGCAGAGGCCAAGGCCGAGCTCGAGCGCCGTCTCGCCGAGTTCCGCAACGTCGAGGTCCGCACCATCGACGCCGGCGCGCCGGGCGGCATGGTCGATGGCACGATGCTCTTCGGCCCGCTCGCGGCCGGCCTCGCCGACGTGCCGCCCGAGCGCCTCGGCGCGGTGGTCATGCTCACCGACGGCCAGGTTCACGACGTGCCCGACTCGGTCGATGCGCTCGGGCTCTCGGCGCCGGTTCACGTGCTCCTCTCCGGCCACGACGACGAGATCGACCGACGCCTCGTGATCGACAACGCACCGCGCTTCGGTATCGTCGGCGAGACCCAGACGATCCGCTTCCGCGTCCTTGACGACGGCGCCGCCGATCCGGATGCCCGGGTCCGCGTCAACATCACCCTCGACGGCAACCCCCTGTCGAGCGAGGTGGTCACCGCCGGCGAGGAGCAGGAGTTCACGGTCGACATCGCCCATGGCGGCCCCAACATCGTCGAATTCGAGGCGGATCCGCTCGACGGCGAGCTGACCGAGATCAACAACCGCGCCGTCGCATCGATCGAGGGCATCCGCGAGAACCTCCGGGTGCTCCTCGTCTCGGGCGAGCCTCATGCCGGCGAGCGCACCTGGCGGAACCTCCTCAAGTCCGACGCCGCGGTCGATCTCGTCCACTTCACCATTCTGCGTCCGCCGGAGAAGCAGGACGGCACGCCGATCAACCAGCTGTCGCTGATCGCCTTCCCGACCCGCGAGCTGTTCTCGGAGAAGATCGACGAGTTCGACCTGATCATCTTCGACCGCTACCAGCACCGCGGCGTGCTGCCGATCCTCTACTTCGACAACATCGCCCGCTACGTGCGCGACGGCGGGGCGGTGCTGATCGCCGCCGGCCCCGACTATGTCGACGACGGCAGCCTCTACAACACGCCGCTGTCGCCGGTGCTGCCCGCTGCGCCGACCGGCACCATGACCGAGGAGCCGTTCCGCGCCGTGGTCACCGACGAGGGCGCGCGCCATCCCGTTACTCGCGACCTCGACGGCTCGGGCTCGAACCCGCCCGACTGGGGGCGCTGGTTTCGCCTGATCGACGTCGATCCGCAGACCGCCGGCACCACCATCATGGACGGGCCGGACAACAAGCCGCTGCTCGTCCTCAACCGGGTCGAGAAGGGCCGGGTGGCGCTGCTTCTCTCCGACCACGCCTGGCTCTGGGCCCGCGGCTACGAGGGCGGCGGGCCGCATGTCGACCTCTTGCGCCGCCTCGCCCACTGGCTGATGCAGGAGCCCGACCTCGAGGAGGAGGCGCTCCGCGCCAGCGCCCGGGGCGGCGAGCTCACCATCGAGCGCCAGACCATGGCCGAGGAGAGCGGGCCGGTGACGGTCCGCACGCCCTCCGGCGCGGTGGAGACGGTCACCCTCTCGGCGGTCGAGCCCGGGCTGTGGCGGGCGACGCTGGCGGTCGACGAGATCGGCCTCTACCGCATCGAGCAGGGCGACCGGCGCGCCTTCGCCCATGTCGGCGCCGCCAACCCGCGCGAGTTCATCGACGCCCGCTCCACCGACCGGCTGCTCAAGCCGATCGCCGACGCGACCGGCGGCCGCGTCGCCCGCATGGCCGATGCCGACGGCACGCTCGACATGCCGCGCATCGTGCCGATCCGGGGCGGATCGAGCTACGCGGGGTCGGACTGGATCGGGGTGAAGATGACCGAGGCGAGCGTCCTGAACGGCATCGCCCGGGTGCCGCTGTTCGGCGGCTATGCCGGGCCCGCGGCGTTCCTCGCGCTGCTCGTGCTGCTGCTCCTTCCCGCTGTCACCTGGTTCCGCGAGGGGCGCTGACGGCGCGCTGAACCGGGCGCGGCGAACCCGCG
>JAEVZM010000493.1 GCA_023392225.1 Pseudomonadota bacterium | reverse complement strand
GCTCGGCAAGGCGCTGGCCGGGGCGGGCCTGCCGCCCGGCCTGTTTGCGGTGCTCCCCGCCGCCCCCGGGCTCTGGCCGGCCCTGCGCCAGCGGCCCGAGGTGGCGGTGACGGTGTGCGCGCCGGCGGAGCGCTACCGCACCACCGCCGTATAGCTCTCGACCCGCGGCACGGCTTCGAGGAGGCCCTTCTCCTTGAGGAAGGCGGCGAAGCGGTCGTAGCGGCCGGCGTCGAGCGCCGCCGGGCTCTTGGCGAAACGCGGGATGGTGAGATCGAAGGCGACGCGGTTGAGCTCGTCGTCGAGATCGACATGGGAGGCCATGAACATCGCCCGTGCCTCGTCCGGATGGTTGGTGATGAAAACCGTCGCCTCCTCGACCGCGGCGAGGAAGCGCGGCAGGCGCGGATCGTTCTTGAGCGTCTCGTTGGTGACGTAGATCAGCTCGTCATAGATCGGCACGCCGTGCTCCTCGGGATAGAAGGCGATGCCCGGCTTGCCCTCGATGCGAAGCTGGGTGAGCTCGAAATTGCGGTAGCCGTCGATGGCCGCATCGACCTGGCCGGCGAGCAGCGCCGTGACGAGGTTGAAGTTGACGTTGACCATCTCGACGTCGTCCATGGTGAGGCCGACGGTCTCGAGCATGCCCGACAGATAGGCGCTCTGGATGCTGGCCACGGAGTAGCCGATCTTCTTGCCCTTGAGGTCGGCGATCGACTTGATCGGCCCGTCCTCGAGCACGATGAGCGCGTTGAGCGGGGTCTCGATCAGGGTGCCGAAGCGAACCAGCGGCAGGCCTTCCTGGAGCTGGAGCATGAGGTCGGGCTGGTAGGTGATGGCGACATCGCCCTGGCCGGCGGCGACCAGGCGCGGCGGGGCGCTGGGATCGGCCGGCGCGATCAGCTCGACATCGAGGCCGTGGCGCTCGAAATAGCCCTGCTCCTTGGCGATCACCAGGGGCGCATGGTCGGGATTCACGAACCAGTCGAGGAGCACCGTCAGCTTGTCGGCGGCGGCGGCCGGTGCCGCTGCGAGGAGAAGGGCGAAGGCGGCAGGCAGCAGTCGGTTCAGCATGGGACCTTTCCGTTCAGGTGGTTTCGGGCGCCCAGGGCGCCAGGTTGCGGGTGAGGAAATCGACGGCAGCGCGCAGCAGCACCGACATCGCGGCAAGGAGGAACAGGCAGGCGAAGACCACCGCGGTCTGCGATCGCCCCTGGGCGAGCAGCATCGCGTAGCCAAGGCCCGAGGACGCGCCGACCCACTCGCCGATCAGCGCCCCGATCGGCGCATAGACCGCGGCGAGCCGGACGCCGGTGATCAGCGCTGGCAGCGCCGCTGGGATGCGCAGATAGGCGACCTCGCGCAGCCGGCCGGCGCGGTTGAGATGGGCAAGGTCGATGAGTCCGGGGTCCGTGCGGGTGAGTCCGTCGTGATAGGCCGAGGCGACCGGGAAGAAGATGGCGATGGTCGCCATTACCACCTTCGAGGCGAGCCCGAAGCCGAACCACAGGGCGAGCAGGGGCGCGATGGCGAAGACCGGCAGCGCCTGGCTGACCACCATCACCGGCAGGAGGATCGAGCGCGCCTGCGGCAGGAAGCTCATCGACAGGGCGAGGCCGGCGCCAAGCACGGTGCCGGCGAAGAGGCCGATCACCGTCTCGGTCAGCGTGGTGACGGCATGGACCCGCCACAGGTCGGGCCGGTCGCGAAGCGCCTCGAACACCGCCAGCGGCGCCGGCAGCATGAAATGCGGCGGCTGGAAGATCCAGATCACCACCTGCCAGATGACGATGAGGCCGATGAAGACATAGAGGGCCCGGAGCGCGATCACGCCCTTTCCCCCGTCTCGCCTGCCACGCCACATCGCATTCCGGCCGTCCTTCTGCGGTCGGGTCCATGCGCGCGGAGGGGTCTTCGGCGGAAAGTTCCCGTCCCTTCGCCGGCATGACCCGGATCAGGTTCGAAGGGTTCGGCCGTCAGGCCATCTCAGCTCGGTCAGGAGCACCCCTCGGAACGGCGGCGATCATTGCAGGCCCGGCGCGCGAGGGCAAGCCGCAGCGCACAACGGTGATCCCCGCAAAATGCAGATCGGCCGCCGGAGGGTGCCCCGGCGGCCGGTCCAGAAGTGTCGTTTCCGAAGCGGTGAGTTCTAACCCGTGCCCCAGGCGGCGAAGGCCTGCTGGAAGGCGGCCTCGCCATCCGGCCCCTTCTCGAAGGTGAGGATGGCACGCTGGCCGTTCTCATAGACGAAGGGCAGGTCGATCCAGTTCCGCTCGCGCATTAGCGACAGGTTGGAGGCGATGTCGTTGTCGGCGGCCGACAGCGCGATCCAGAAGAAGCCGTCGGCAACCTTGGCCGCGGCGCCGACCAGCGGCTGGCCGCGGGCGCCCTCGGTCGGCTTCAGCACGATCCGCGGGATCGAGCCGATCGACTTGCCCGGGAAGTCGGCCGGGGTATCAACCACCACCTCGACCAGATGGCTCGCCGGCAGCGTCTCGTCGGCGTTCTTGTGGAGCGAGAACTGGATGGTCATGTTCCGCTCCGGAACGTCGAGGCTCGCCTCGACCTCCGGGCCGTTCGGCCCGTCGGCGACGTATTTCCAGGTGACCTCGGCATTGACC
>JAEVZM010000461.1 GCA_023392225.1 Pseudomonadota bacterium | reverse complement strand
GCATTCGCGACGGAAAGTCGGGCGTCGACGCTGCCGGGAACGAGGTGACTGGGGTGGACAGGGAGCAAGCGGTGGCGGCGGCGGTAGAGCCAGCCCTCAGCCTCGCGCACATTTCCAAGTCGTTCGGCGGCGTGCAGGCCCTCAAGGACGTCTCCTTCGATGTCCTGCCGGGGGAGGTGCACTGCCTCGCCGGTGAGAACGGGTCCGGCAAGTCGACGCTGATCAAGATCATCACCGGCGTCTACCAGCCCGATGCCGATGCCGAGATGCGCTACTTCGGCAAGCCCGTCGAGGGGCTGTCGCCGGTCGTGGCGCGCGGTTTCGGCATCGACGTGATCTGGCAGGACCTCGCACTCTTCCCGCAGATGAGCGTGGCCGAGAACATCGCCTTCAGCGACATCCTCGGCGCCCGTCCCCGCCTCGTGAACCACCGCGCCATGCGCGAGAAGGCGCGGGTGGTGCTCGAGCGGCTCGGCGTCTCGCTCGATCTCGACGAGCCGCTCAGCGCGCTGTCGATCGCCGAGCGCCAGATCGTCGCCATCTGCCGGACGCTCGTCGGCGACGCCCGCCTCGTCTTCATGGACGAGCCGACCGCCTCGCTCACCCATACCGAGACCGACGCGCTGCTCGCGATCGTGCGCAAGCTCTCCGCCGACGGCGTCTCCATCGTCTTCGTCAGCCACCGTCTGCAGGAGGTGCTCGACATCTCCTCGCGGGTCACCGTCCTCCGCGACGGGCGGAAGGTCGGCGTCTTTCCCACCGCGGGGATGACCCAGTCGCACCTCACCGAGCTGATGACCGGCAAGAACTTCGACAACGAGGTGATCAGCGCCGACCGCTCGGCGGAGCCCGTGGTGCTCGAGGTCGCGGGCCTCCGCCGCGCCGGGGAGTACCAGGATATCGACCTCGTCATTCGGGCGGGCGAGGTCGTCGGCCTGACCGGGCTCATCGGCGCCGGCCGCACCGAGCTCGGCCTCAGCCTCTTCGGCATGACTCGGCCGGACGCCGGCACGGTCCGCCTCAACGGCAAGCCCGTCTCGTTCCGCTCCAATCGCGACGCGATCGCCGCCGGGGTCGCCTACGTCTCGGAGGACCGGCTGACCCTCGGCCTCGTCCAGCCGCAGTCGATCGCCGACAACGTCGTCCTCCCGGTGCTCGGCAAGATCGTCAACGGCATCGACCTGATCTCGACGCGCAAGAAGTCCGAGCTGGTGTCGCGCTGGATCCGCGACCTCAAGGTCAAGATCGGCCGGCCGGAGGACGCGGTCTCGACGCTCTCGGGCGGCAACCAGCAGCGCATCGTCCTCGCCAAGTGGCTGGCGACCGACCCCAAGCTGCTGATCCTCGATTCACCCACCGTCGGCGTCGATGTCGGTGCCCGCGCCGGGCTGTTCGCGATCGTCCGCGAGCTGGCGGCGGAGGGGCTTGCGATCCTTCTCATCTCGGACGAGGTGCCGGAGGTCTATTTCAACGCCGACCGCGTCATCCACATGGCCGGCGGCCGGTTCGTGGCGAGCTACGATCCCGCCGCGATGACCCTCGAGGAAGTCGAGACCGCCGTCTATGCGTAGGATGCTCAACTCCACCGAGGGCCGGCTCACTATCGTCCTCATCGTCGTCTGCGCGGTGCTGTCGCTCGCCTCGAGCCAGTTCCTGACGCTCGCCAACTTCTCGAACCTCCTCGCGGCGAGCGCGGTCAACCTCATCTTCGCGGTCGGGCTCGTCGTCGTGCTGATCGCCGGCGGCATCGACATCTCCTTCGCGGTCGCCGCCTCGGTGGTCCAGTACGTGACGGTCTATGCGCTCGGCATGGTCGACGGCGGCAACTGGGCGTTCGGCTTCGTCTTCGCCGCCCTCATCGGCATTGGCCTCGGCGCGATCAACGCGGCGCTGATCTACTATTTCCGGATCATCTCGATCGTGGTGACGATCGCGACCTTCAACGCGTTCTTCGGCCTCCTCATGTTCTTCACCGGCGGCAAGTACATCTACGACCTGCCGGAATGGTGGACGCAGCGCATCGTCTTCTTCGAGGTGAAGACACCGAGCGGCTGGGCGGAGCTGACCCTCCCGGGCGTGGTGATGATCGCCGCCGCGCTCGCCACCTGGTTCCTCATCAACCGGACCAATATCGGCCGGCAGCTCTACGCCTTCGGCGACAACCCGGAGGGGGCGCGGCGCGAGGGCATCAGCGTCGCCGCGATGACCTTCATCGCCTTTTGCTGGATGGGGATGATGGCCGGCATCGCCGGGCTGATGCAGGTGAATTTCGTAAAGGAGGTAGTGCCGAGCGCGCTCCTCGGCCGCGAGCTCGACGTGCTCGCCGCGGTGGTGCTCGGCGGCGCCCGGCTCGGCGGCGGGCGCGGCTCGGTACTCGGCTGCGTTCTCGGGGTGCTGCTCGTCGCCATCATCCAGAACGGGCTCAACCTCCTCGGCGTCTCGCCCTACGCCTTCAAGATGGTGATCGGCGCCTTCATCCTCTTCGCCATCTCGAGCTCCAGCATCTCCTTCCGCCGGCTGTTGAGGACGTCATGACAAAGGCCCGGCGATGAGCACTGCATTCCGCCGCCTGCGCGACATGGTCGGGGCCGAGGTCCTCGGGCTGCTCGCCTTCCTCGTCATCGTCGTCGTCGCCTTCAGCCTCGCGACGCCGCGGTTCCTGACCGGCGAGAACTTCGGCTCGATCGCGTTCCAGCTGCCCGAGCTCGGCCTCCTCACGCTGGCGATGCTGGTGCCGATCCTCTCCGGCGGCCTCAATCT
Organism: Pseudomonadota bacterium; assembly: GCA_023392225.1. Lineage (GTDB taxonomy): Bacteria > Pseudomonadota > Alphaproteobacteria > Rhizobiales > Kaistiaceae > Bauldia. Next base: position 1,812 of record JAEVZM010000461.1, on the reverse strand, counting down.
CGCGATCACCTACACCGCCAATTTCTGCGCGCTGACGCTCGCCTGGGTGCTGCAGGCCAATGGCGGGGTCGATGCCGGCTTCGCCGCCTTCCTCCTCGGCTGCGTCGCCGCGATCGCGGTCGGCTCCCTCGGCGGGCTGGTGATGGGGCTGGTCATCGCCTATGTCGGCGCCCATCCCATCCTCGTCTCCCTCGCGATGATGATCTTCATCCGCGGCCTCGGCGAGTTCCTCACCCGGGGCGGCGACATCTCCGGCTTCCCGAGCTTCATCCAGCCGATCGGCCACGGCAGCGTCTTTGGTTTCCCGATCCCGCTCCTGATCTTTCTCGTTGCCGCCGTGATCTGGTACATCATGCTGCAGCGGACGCGGCACGGATTCTCCACCTACATGCTCGGTTCCAACCTCGAGGCGACGCGCTACTCGGGCATCCCGACACGTCGCACGATCACCCTCATCTACACGCTGTCCGGCTTGATGTGCGCCGTCGCCGGCATCGTCATGCTGGCCCGCTTCAACTCGGTACGGGTCGGCCACGGCGACGCCTACCTCTTGATCACGGTGCTCGCCTGCTTCCTCGGCGGCGTCGATCCGTTCGGCGGCTTCGGCCGGGTGGTGCCGGTGGCGATCGCCCTCGTCATCCTCCAGGTGCTGTCGTCGGGCCTCAACCTGATCGGCGCCAACCAGCACCTCTCGACGGCGGTCTGGGGCCTCTTCCTCATCGCGGTGATGGTGATCCGCTTCGGCTGGCACCGCGTCACCCTCAGTCGATGACCGCCGGGCCGTGACCATGGAATTCGCAAGGAGATGCAGGCGGTGAGCTTCGTCGCAGTCCTCGACGTCGGCAAGACCAACGTCAAGCTTACCGTGGCCAGCCGGGAGGGCGACCTCCTCGAGACCGTGTCGCTCGCCAATGCGCCCGCGCCGTCGCCCCCCTATCTCCACATCGACACGGCGCGGATCGAGCCCTGGGTGTTCGAGCAGCTCGGCGCCCTCTGCCGCCGTCACGAGATCGGCGCCTTTGTCGCCATGACCCACGGCTCCGCCGGCGGCCTCGTCAGAGACGATCGCCTGCTGATGCCGATGATCGACTACGAGGCGGCAGTCCCGCCGGCGGTGACCGCGGCCTATGTCGCCGCCGCGGGCTCCTTCCCGCGCCTCGGCAGTCCGCTGATGCCCGGTGCCGCCCACATGGCGCGCCAGCTCCTTTGGCTCGAGACCGAATGGCCGGATGCCGTCGCGGCGGCGCGCTGGTATCTCGGTGGCCCGCAATACTGGGCCTGGCGCCTCACCGGGGGCGGCGCGAGCGAGCTGCCCTACCTCGCGGCGCAGACGCATTTCTGGGACTTCGAGACCGCCGGCTTCTCCCGCATCGTCGGCGAGCGGGGGTGGCAGCGCCTCATCGCGCCGCTCGCTCCCGCCTGGGCTCCGGTCGGGCGCATCCACCCCGAGCTCGCGGCCCGCCACGGCATTCCGGAGTCGCTCGAGGTACTTTGCGGCATCCACGATTCGAGCGCCAATTTCAACCGTTTCCAGCAGGCAGGGCGCTCGGATCTGACGCTCATCTCCACCGGCACCTGGATCGTCGGGCTGAGCGACGAGGAGGCAAGCAGCTCGGCGGTCGCCCGCGGCTTCGTCACCCGCAACATGGACGTCACCGGCCGGCCGCTGTCGGGGATCCTGGCAATGGGTGGCCGCGAGTTCGCGATCCTCGCTGGCGATGGTCCCGACGCGCGGGTCGAGCGCGACGAGGTCGCCGGGCTGGTCGCCACCGGCACCATGGCGCTGCCGTCCTTCGTCGACCAGGACGGCGT
>JAEVZM010000419.1 GCA_023392225.1 Pseudomonadota bacterium | reverse complement strand
GGGTCAGCTCGGCTGGCTGAAGGGGTACTGCCACCCGATCCGCTTCAACGACCTCGCCAAGCGCGGCGTGATCCCGCAGGAGCTGCTCGACAAGCTGCCGCCGGCCGAGGCCTACGAGCCCGCAGTGTTCCCCTCGCTCGAGGAGCAGGCCGCGGCGAAGGAAGTGATCGTCAACAAGTGGGACTCCGTGGTCGGCGCCAACGTCCAGTAGGGCGGTCGACCGGCTGCCGCCCGTTCGCGGGCGGGAGAGCATGGGGAGGGGCGCCGCGTTGCGGCCCTCCCCGAAACGGCAGGGGGCATGACGGGATGAAAGCGTGGTGAGCGGAGCCGAACTCGCCGTCGGACGGCCCGCGACGCGTCACCGTGCGCGCCTGTCCTGGGGATGGCTCGGCCTCGCTCCGTTCTTCCTGTTCACCGTCCTGTTCCTCATCCTGCCGACGCTCGACCTGGTGGTCGGCGCCTTCCAGACGCCGGACGGCTCGTTCACGCTCGACAACCTTGCGCGCCTCAACCAGCCGACGATCCTCAGCGCCTACTGGATCTCGATCCAGGTGAGCCTCGCCTCCTCGGTGCTGGGGGCGATCGTCGGGTTCTTCATCGCCTACGCCGTGGTGCTGGGAAAGCTGCCGCGGGCGCTCCGGCCGTTCGTCACCACTTTCAGCGGTGTCGCCTCCCAGTTCGCCGGCATTCCGCTCGCCTTCGCCTTCCTCGCCACCCTCGGCCCGACCGGGCTGGTGACCGCGCTGCTGTCGGAATATCTCGGCCTCAACCTCCGCGCGCTCGGCTTCTCGATCCTGAGCTTCTGGGGGCTGACCATTACCTACCTCTACTTCCAGATCCCGCTGATGATCCTGATCCTGATGCCGGCGCTCGACGGGCTCAGGAAGGAGTGGCGGGAGGCGGCGATGATCCTCGGCGCGAGCCCGTGGCAATACTGGATGCACGTCGCCTTTCCGGTGCTGTGGCCGAGCCTCCTCGGCGCGACGATCCTTCTCTTTGCCAACGCCTTCGGCGCGGTGGCGACGGCCTATGCGCTGACCGGCAGCTCGCTCAACATCGTGCCGATCCTGCTCTATGCGCAGATCCGCGGCGACGTGCTGCACGACCCGCATCTCGGCTACGCGCTCGCCCTCGGCATGATCGTCATCACCGGCCTCGCCAATGTCGGCTACATCGTGCTGCGCCAGCGCGGCGAGAGGTGGCTCAAGTGAAGACCGCGCGCATCGGCCCGTGGATCGCGATCCTGCTCGGCGCGATCTACTTCATCGTCCCGCTGGTGGCGACCTTCGAGTTCTCGCTCAGGAAGCGCCGGGGCGAGTATTCCTTCGACGCCTATGAATGGGTCTTCGCCGACCGCCGCTTTCTCGAGAGCTTCGGCTATTCGACGTTCATCGCGCTGATCACCATCCTTGTCGGCGTCCTCCTGGTAGTGCCGGCCGCCTACACCGTCCGGGTCCGCTATCCGCGGCTCCGCCCGGTGGTCGAGTTCGTGACCCTGCTGCCCCTGGTCATCCCGGCGATCATCATCGTCTTCGGTTATCTCCGCCTCTACAATTCGTCGTCCTGGCTGCCGATGACCTCGAGCACGCAGGCGACCGACCTCCTGCTCGTCTTCGCCTATGCGACGCTGGCGCTCCCCTACATGTATCGTGCCGTCGATACCGGCATGCGGGCGATCGACGCCCGGACCCTCACCGAGGCGGCCGAGAGCCTCGGTGCCGGCTGGTTCACGATCATGCTGCGGGTGATCCTGCCCAATGTCCGGGTGGCGCTGCTGTCGGGCGCGTTCCTGACCTTCGCCATCGTCATCGGCGAGTTCACCATGGCGAGCCTTCTCAACCGTCCGGCCTTCGGGCCCTACATGCAGAACATCGGCGCCAACCGGGCCTATGAGCCCTCGGCGCTGTCGATCATCGCGTTCGTCGTCACCTGGGCATGCATGGGCCTGATCCAGGTCCTTGGGCGCGGGCGGCGCGCAGCCACCGCCGTATGAGGGCAGGGGACATGGGCTTTGTCGATCTCGAGGGCGTGCAGAAGGTCTACGGCGCGAACGCCGTGGTCCGCAATTTCGACCTCTCGATCGCGCGCGGCGAGTTCGTCTCCTTCCTCGGGCCGTCCGGCTGCGGCAAGACGACGACGCTCCGGATGATCGCCGGCTTCGAGATCCCGACCGCCGGCACCATCCGCATCGATGGCCGCGACGTGACGGACCTCCGGCCGAACCAGCGCAATGTCGGCATGGTGTTCCAGTCCTATGCGCTGTTCCCCAACCTCACCGTCGCCGAGAACATCGGCTTCGGGCTCAAGGTCGCCCGCCAGCCGCGCGAGGCGATTGCGCGACGGGTCGCCGAGATGCTGGCGATTATCAAGCTGCCGCAGCTCGGCGCCCGCTACCCCTACCAGCTCTCCGGCGGACAGCAGCAGCGCGTCGCGCTCGCCCGGGCGCTGGCGGTGAGCCCCCAGGTGCTGCTGCTCGACGAGCCTCTGTCGGCGCTCGACGCCAAGATCCGCATCTCGCTCCGCTCGGAGATCCGCGCGCTCCAGCAGGAGCTCGGCATCACCACGGTCTATGTCACCCACGACCAGGAGGAGGCCCTGTCGATGTCCGACCGGATCGTGGTGATGAACGAAGGCCGGGTCGAGCAGGTCGGCACGCCGTTCGAGATCTACAACCGGCCGGCGACCCGATTCGTCGCCTCCTTCGTCGGCACGCTGAACGTCTTCGATGCCCGCATCCTCGACCCCGCCACCGGTCGGGTCAGCGTCGACGGGCAGGAACTGGTGGCCGCGCGAGGCCTCGAGAGCGCCAGGGCCGGCGATGTCCGGACGATCGCGCTCCGGCCGGAGAGCGTGACGCTCGGCGAGCCGGACGCGGGGCACAACCGCATGACCGGAACCATCGAGGACGTCGCCTTCCTCGGCTCTGTGGTTCGGATCAAGGTGCGCTTCGGCGACAGCGTCGTGTCGCTCGACACCTTCAACAACACCCAGGTCGTCCCGCCGGCGCGCGGTGCGAAGGTCGCGGTCGGCTTCCACCCCAACGACGTGCTCATGCTCGGCGCCGCCGAGGCGGCGCGCGCCTGAGGTCGGTGCCGGGCACGTCGCCGCGGAACTACTGCCAGAGCGGCCCGGTTTTCTCGTGACCGAACGAGGCGGAGGACCGCCGCTGCTCCGCCACGCCGGCCCGTAGCACGACATCCTTCTCGCTGTCCGCACCCGAAGCGCATCATCCGCCGGCGCCATTCCCGTCGCGGGCGAAAGGACGGATTCCCTCCGGGGGAGCGTCGCCGCGTGGAAGCGATACGCGCCATGCGCGTGATCGCCTAAGCAACGACCAGAACAAGCGCCCGGACATATCCCAAATTGGATATGTATAGACTGATATTGTCTTTAGTATTCAATCGTATCCCATAAGGGATATTGATATGGCTCCGGAATCACGCATAGTCCCCGTCAATATTATCTCCTTATCCGCAGTCAAAATCCTAGTTTGTAACGCGGATAAACTGCGGAGATGAGGCAATGGGTGGGCTAAAATGCGTACAAAATCGTCACAATTGATTTGTCTTGCAGCAATTGCTGGCGCCGCATGGTCGGTTGGTTCGAGCGCTTCGGCGGCCGAAACGCCCGAGTCGTGCGCGGCGACCGGCCCCTATGCGATCTACATCGAAGGCTGGAACACCTGCGTCGATCCCGGCGGCTACCTCTGGGCCGAGGGCTACTACAACGACTATGCCGACTACCCCTCGAAGGACACCACGACCTACGGCATCGCCACGATCGGTCTCACACTCGACACGGTGACCGACACCGGCCGCTTCGGCGACCTCAAGGGCTACATGGACATCCGGTTCCAGCTCCGGAGCGCCGAGGCCTGGTCGTCCGCCAAGACCGAGCTCGAGATCAGCCCGCAGACGGTCTACTTCGAGTGGGCCGGCATCACCGCCGGCTACCGCACGTCGCTGTTCGACTTCTACGCCAACAACGACGTCCAGGGCTCCGATCCGGCGACGATCGGCGACGACACCAACCTTCTGTTGGCGGCCTACACGCTGAACCTCCCCGAAGGGTTCGGCCTCACCTTCTCGGTGGAAGACTCCTACTACCGCAAGGGTGGCATCGATGCCGCCGACGCCAACAGCAGCTCCAAGTTCGGCCAGGACCGGCAGATGCCGGACTTCGTCGGCGCGCTGACCCAGTCGGGTGACTGGGGCTCGGCCCAGCTATCGGGTGCGCTGCACCGAGTGAAGGCCGACACGCCGTCGGGCTTCAAGGGCAGCACCGATCCCGAGGTGTGGGGCTATGCGGTGCAGGCGGGCATCATGTTCAACCTGCCGATGATCACCAAGGGCGACACGCTCTATCTGCAGACCGCCTATAGCGATGGCGCCACCACCTATCTCGGCCTCCAGAACCCAGGCGGCAGCTTCGGCGCGCCGGACGCCTACATCTCGGCGGGCGGCGATCTCTCGCGCGTGGCCGGCTGGAACGTCACCGCGCAATACCTGCACAACTGGACGCCGACGCTCAACTCCGCCGTGTTCGGTGGCTACGGGCAGTTCGACGTACCGACGGCCGAGGCGCGCAGCACCTACGGCGCCAGCGGCGGCGAGAACATCAATGTCGGTGCCAACCTGATGTGGTCGCCGACCGACAAGGTCTCGCTGGTCGCCCAGTACGCCTTCAACCGCTATTCGGCCCGCGACTTCCACAAGACCGGGAAGGGGATGTCGTCGGCATCGCAGGACGCCCACGAGGTGCTCCTCATGGCCCAGTACAACTTCTGAGACGAGGCCACCGTTGCGCGCGTCGAGCACGCGCCGACCACGAGCCTTGATGGAGAATTCCGAAATGCCTGATGCTTCCAATACCGCCCTTCGCAGCGAGGTTCTCGACGACCTCTACTCGTCGTCGGACCTGTCGCTGATCATGCCGCGCTACACGTTCCCGCCGACCGAGCATGACCCGAAGCATGCCTTCGCGGTGGTGCGCGACGAGCTGATGCTGGACGGCAATGCGCGGCAGAACCTCGCCACCTTCTGCCAGACCTGGGTCGACGACGAGATCGACCAG
>JAEVZM010000377.1 GCA_023392225.1 Pseudomonadota bacterium | reverse complement strand
GTCGTCTGGTCGCCGCGTCGCGTCAGGGGGGTGGCGCGTCGGCGCGGATCAGGCCCTCTTTCTTCAGCTCCGCCCAGAGGTCGTTCGGGATCTCGTGGCGGAACAGCTCGAGGTTCCGGGTGACATGCTCGGGCTTGAAACCTCCGGGAATGACCGAGGCGGCGAGAGGATGATGCAGCGGGAACTGGAGCGCGGCCGCGGCCAGCGGCACGTCGTAGCGCTTGCAGACCTCCTCGATCTTCCGCGCCCGCTCGAGCTGCTCCGGCGTCGCGTCGGCGTAGTTGTACTTGGCGCCCGGCACCGGGCCGGTGGCGTAGAGGCCCGAGGAGAACACGCCGGCGACGATGAAGCCGACGCCGCGTTCCGCGCAGGCCGGCAGCTCGGCATCGAGCGTGTCCTGTTCGCCGAGCGTGTAGCGGAGCGCCAGCATGAAGAAGTCGAGGTCGACCATGTCGAGGAAGGCTGGGATCGTCCTGAGCTCGTTGACGCCCGCGCCGATCGCGCCGATCAGGCCGTGCGCCTTGAGCTCCTCCAGCGCCCGGAAGCCGCTCGCGCCGAGCTGGGCGAGATAGGCGCCGACCAGCGCGTCGGTCTTGTGATGCCACCAGTCGAGGTCGTGGATGATCAGGATGTCGATGCGGTTGAGGCCGAGGCGCTGGATGCTGTCCTCGTAGGCCCGCATGATGCCGTCGTAGCTGTAGTCCCACTTGACGTCGAACGAGAGGCCGCCCGCCCACATGCCGCGGTCGAAGGTATCGGTGTTGGCTGGGGCGCGGAGGATGCGGCCGACCTTGGTCGAGATCAGGAAGTCCTTGCGCGGCTGGCGATAGAGGAAGCGGCCCATCCGGTGCTCGCTCTGGCCGCGGCCGTACCACGGCGCGGTGTCGTAGTAGCGCACGCCCGAGTCCCAGGCGGCGGACAGCGTCTCCTCGGAATCGGCTTCGCTCATCTTGACGAACAGGTCGCCGAGCGGTGCGCCGCCGAAGCCGAACTGCGGTACCATCACGTCGGATCGGCCAAGCTTGCGTCGCTGGAACGGGTCCATATTGCGTCTCCCCCCACTTGTCTGGTTTGGAGCGGCGTCGCCGCCCGTCATGGATGGTTCTATGCCCCGGGGCGCCCGGTCTGCAACCTCCGCGCGGGGCCTGGTGCGCCGGTGATCTGACAAGAGCGGCGTGTGAACGTCAACATGGATCTTGCCGGGCAGGGGCCAGCTATTCCAGCCTCCCGGCCTGTCTCTCTTTGATCTTTTGTGTCAGTGTGTTGTGGCGTGTTGCGACGTCCTGTCACCCGGTCGACGATGGCTGCCGATGCCCCATTCGAATGCCCCGAGACGCACCGAGAATGTAAACGTTGTGGCAGGGCCGCCCGAGACGGTGCGCGGGCACCCGACGATCCGCGACGTGGCGGCCGCCGCCGGTGTCTCGATCGGCACCGTGTCGCGGGTCGCCGGCGGCAGCACGCGGGTGGCGGAGGAGACGCGGGCGCGGGTGCTCGCCGCCATGGCGGAGGTCGGCTACCAGCCGAATGTCGCCGCCCGGGCGATGCGGACCAACAAGACCAAGACCATCGGCTTCCTGATGCCGGACATCGCCAATCCGGTGTTCTCGAAGGTGGCGCTCGGGGCGCAGTCGGTGCTCGGGCCGGCCGGCTATACGCTCTTCGCCCTCTCTTCCAACCGCTCGCCGGCGCAGGAGGTCGAGTACATCCACGCCGTCCGGCAGCGGCAGATGGACGGATTGATCGTCACGCTCGCGGACGAGAGCAGCACCCCGACGCTCGACGAGCTGCGGCGGATGCGGGTGCCGGTGGTGCTCCTCGACCGCGACGTCGATGTCGGCGCCGACGTGGTGTTCTCCGACCATATCGGCTCGATGGAGACGATCGTCGGGCACCTGGTGGCGCTCGGCCATCGCCGCATCGGCCTCGTCGGCGCGTCGGAGAAGATCCGGCCCGGGCGCGAGCGGGTCCGCGGCTTCCGGCAGGCGCTCGCCGCCGCCGGAATTGCCGTCGACGACTGGCTGATCCGCGCCGGGATGCAGAGCGCCGAGCACGGCTCGGCCGAGACCCACGATCTCCTCACCGGTGCGGTGCCGCCGACCGCGTTGATCGCCGCCGGCAGCGACATCTTCTACGGCGCCATGCGGGCGGTGCGGCTGCTCCGCCTCGAGATCCCGCGCGACCTCTCCTTCGTTGGCGCCGACGACCTGCTCCTGTCGGAGGTGATCGGGCCGCGGATCACGGTGATCGATCGCGACATGGTCGAGGTCGGCCGCGAGGCGGGCCGGCTGCTGCTCGAGCGGCTGCGCGGCATCGCGCTGCCGCCGCGCCGCATCATGCTGCCGAGCCGGGTGGTGCTGCGCGATTCGATCGCCCCGCCGGGCCGGGCGTGAGCGAGTGCGCGCCTCAGACCGGCAGGTCGCGCCCACTGAGGATCGCCTCCATGGTGATGCAGGAGGTCACCGACTCGAGCTCCACCTTGGCGATGATGCGCTGGTAGACGCGATCGAAGTCGTTCATGTCGGCGGCCACCACCTTCAGCATGTAGTCGTAGTCCCCGGCGATCCGGAAGAAGTCGATCACGTTGGGGATCGCCGTCACCTCGCGCCGGAAGGTCGCGAGCCACTCGCCGGAATGATGGCGGGTCCGGACCAGCATGAAGATGGTCAGCTGGAGACCGACGGCCTGCGGGTCGAGGCGGATCGTGTGTCCGGTGATGAGACCGGACTCCTCGAGGAGCTTGAGGCGCCGCCAGCAGGCGCTCTGCGAGATGCCGACCGCCTCGGCGAGATCGCGCTGCGACTGGGCGCTGTTACGCTGGAGCGCGCGGATGATCCGGCGATCAACATCGTCGAGTTCTGATAGCGTCATCGATCAAATGACCTTCAAACGATCGGAGTTCCGACTGGAATGAATAAGTTATTGGTCGGAAAGTGTGAAGAATGATCTCCAAGAGTGTCTCATCGGAGATCAGGAATCGATGCCTGCGGACGATGCCCTTCGCGCCTTTGCCGCCAGCCTTGCCGGACCCGACCGCATCGCTCGGCTGCGCGCCGGCCTGATCGGCGAGGGCATCGAGGTCCCCGGCCCCTTCGGCCCCCATCCTTTGGTCTATGCCGACTACGTGGCGTCGGGGCGGGCGCTCCGGCAGGTCGAGGAGTTCGTGATGGCGTCGGTGCTGCCGCACTACGCCAACAGCCACACCGAAGCCTCGTTCTGCGGCGGGCAGATGACCCGGCTCCGCCGCGCGGCGCGGGCGGTCATCGCGGCCTGCTGCGGCGCGACGGAGGAGCATGCGACGGTGTTCGTCGGCTCGGGCGCGACCGCCGGCATCAATCGCCTGGTGTCGCTGTTCGGCGTCGATGCGGCGGTGCGCGAGGGCCGGCGGGCCGTGGTCGTCATTGGCCCCTACGAGCATCACTCCAACGTCCTGCCCTGGCGCGAGAGCGGGGCCGAGGTGGTCGAGATCGGCGAGGCGCCAGCCGGCGGCCCGGACCTCGGCGCGCTCGAGGCCGCGCTCACCTCGGCCGGCCCCGACGCGCCGAAGGTCGGGGCGTTCTCGGCGGCGAGCAACGTCACCGGCATCGTCACCGACACCGACGCCGTGACCCGCCTCCTCCGGCGCCACGGAGCGCTGTCGGTGTGGGACTATGCCGGCGGCGGGCCGTACCTGCCGATCGAGATGCGGGCGGGAAGCGATGCGGCCAAGGACGCAGTGGTCGTCTCGCCGCACAAGTTCGTCGGCGGGCCGGGTGCCTCGGGCGTGATGATCGTCCGGAAGGACGCCGTCAGCCGCACCCGTCCGGTGCTCGCCGGCGGCGGCACGGTGCGCTTCGTCTCGCCCTGGGGGCACGTCTATTCCGGCGACCTCGCCACCCGCGAGGAGGCCGGCACGCCGAATGTCGTCGGCGACATCCGGGCGGCGCTGGCCTTCCTCGTCAAGGACGCGATCGGCCAGGCCTTCATGGACGAACGGCACGAGGCGCTCCGCCAGCGCGCGGTGGCGCGCTGGTCGGGCAATCGCAACATCGAGATCCTCGGCAACCCGGAGGCGACGCGCCGCCTGCCGGTCTTTTCGCTCCGCATCCGCGACCCGCGCACCGGCGGACTCGTCCACCAGCAGCTCTTCACCCGCATGCTGTCGGATTGCCACGGCGTCCAGGCGCGCGGCGGCTGCGCCTGCGCCGGGCCCTATGCCCACCGCCTGATCGGCATCGACCAGGCCGAGTCCGAGGCACTTCAAGCGGCGATCCTCTCGGGCGACGAGCTGAGGAAGCCGGGCTGGACGCGGCTCAACCTCAGCGCCCTCCTCGACGATGCGAAGGCGGACTTCATCATCGACGCCGTCGACCGCCTCGCCGCCGATCCCTATCCGATGGCGGACGCCTATCGCGTCGATCCCGCCACCGCCCGGTTCAACCCGGTCGCCGCGGCGGGCTGAGCCGGCTAAGGCGGCCCGGAGAAGTCGGACGTCGTCGCCATCGCGATTGCGCCGCCGCCCGGAACGGGCGAGGCTTGGCGACGCCCTGGTCGCGGGGCGGCGATAGATGACGGGCGGGTGGTGCCATGACGGGCAAGCGCAGGCGGCGGCACCGGGAGGGCTGGCTCTGGCGGCTCCTCGCCCGCTTCTCCCGGCCGAAGGCAAAGCCGGGCCGGCCGTTCGCCCGGTACGAGCCCCTGTTCGCCGGCCGGCGCGGGCTCGAGATCGGCGGCCCGAGCGGCGTCTTCCGGAAGACGATCGGCATCTACCAGCGCGCCAGCATGGTCGACGGCGTCAACTTCTCGGATCGCACCATCTGGGAAGGGGAGATAGCGGCCGGCCGGACCTACCGCTTAGGGAAGAACAAGCTCGGCTGGCAATACATCGCCGAGGCGTCCGATCTCTCGGGCGTGCCGGCGCAGCGCTACGACTTCCTCGTCTCGTCGAACTGCCTCGAGCACGTCGCCAATCCGCTCAAGGCCCTGGAGGCGTGGCGCGAGGTGCTCGTGCCGGGCGGGACGATGGTGCTGGTGGTGCCGCGCCGCGACAGCACTTTCGACCACCGGCGCCCCTACACGACCTTCGCGCATCTGAAGGCCGACCATGCGGCCGATGTCGGCGAGGACGACATGACCCATCTCGAGGAGATCCTCGCCTGCCACGACCTCTCGCGCGACCCGCGCGCCGGCGACGCCGAGGCGTTCCGGCGCCGCGGCCTCGACAACCTCGCCAATCGCTGCCTGCACCATCACGTCTTCAGCCGGGCGGTGCTGGCCGAGGCCATGGGCTTCGCGGGGCTCTCCGTCATCGAGCTGGCGGAGACCGAGGGCGACCTGTGGTGTTTCGCAAGGAAGCCCGCGGGATAGGCGACGACAGGGACGCCGGCGGAGCCGCGAGGCGTGGAGGCACCGAGGACGTCGACGGCCTCCGGGCGACGTCTCCCTGCGGTGACCGGTCGCTCAGGCCGGCGCGGCGTTCGACCAGTAGTCGATGACCAGCGCCCGGGCGATCCAGGTCGAGGCGAAGGCGACGAAGGCGGCATGCTCCGGATGCGGCAGATAGGCGTCGCGCGCCGCCTCCGATTCGAAGGTGAGGGTGAAGCAGTGGCTGTGCCCGCCCGCCTTGCCCTCGGGGCTGTTGTTCGCGCCCCACTCGAAACCGGTGATGCCGGGAATGACATCGGCGAGCGCGCCGAACCGGCGGGCGATCTCGTCGATCTCGGCCTCGCTCGTCCCTTCCTTCCAGCCGAACAGTACGATGTGGCGCAGTCCTCCGCGATCCATGTCCCATGTCCCTCCCAGGTTAGGTGAATCGGGGACATGCTATACGGCGCGTGCGCGGCGGTCCCAGTCCGCGTTTCGTACACTCGTCGAACCCGAGCCCGGCACGAACTGGCAACTCCGGCCTCTCGGCTCGATCTGTCGTTCCCGAACCTTCTGCCTCACTTGTCAGCCGCGTGGGTGGCTGCGAGCACGTCAACGGCGCCGACCGTCTGCGACGCGATCCGGGCCGGTTTCTTCAGCGAAGCGCTCGGATTGAGCCCATCAAACTGGAATCGGCCGTGCCGAGGATCATGTTCCTGTATCGCCCGACCGCAAGGGTGGCAGGAGCTAGTCGAACGGCGCTGGGTCGACATCTGCATCGACCCACAGTTGCCGGAGTTCCACGGGTGTTTCGGTCACTGCCAGGAACGGCGCCCGGGGGCCTGCGGAGAAATACAGCCGGGCTTTTGCCCCCGGGGCGTCAACCGCCAATGGCGGATCCACATCCACCACTCTTTCCATGCTCAGCCAGCTTCTCCTCCCGTTCGGAAGCGTGACGGGCGCCAGCTTCAGGTACGCTGCGAAGCGCGGATGCAGTGATTGCAGACGCTCGATCGTCAAGATCAGCCCGCTGCCGACCCTCACCACGCCTTCGGCGTCAGGGTCGTGCTCCTTCTCCACCGGCGTCGTGTTTCTCAGAGACAGGACTGTTGCAACGTTGATCCGTTGATCCCCACCGCCACCCGGCAAAGTCACGACCACAAACGGCATCTCGACACCCCCCATGGTTGTGCAAAGACTATCGCACAAGGCGGCGCCAGCCGTCTATCCCCGTTAGCCGACTGCCGGCCTGGGCCAGAATCCAGCACCGAAGCCGTTCGGCCGAGCGATCGGTCGACCGCGTCAGGATGCGGAAATTTCAAGGGGAATTGGAGCGGGTGATCGGGATCGAACCGACGACATTCAGCTTGGGAAGCTGACGTTCTACCACTGAACTACACCCGC
>JAEVZM010000341.1 GCA_023392225.1 Pseudomonadota bacterium | reverse complement strand
ACCAAAGGCTCCAGCCGGACTACGAGACGTGCGCAGCGAACTTCAATCGAGCCGGATCCGCGCGGCCCTCTGGTTCCTCGGACCGATGATCGTCGTGCTGCTGGCGGTCGCCGGCTGGCCGCTGATGCGCACCATCTGGTTCAGCCTCACCGACACCAGCCTCACCAATCTCGCCGGCGGCGAGTGGATCGGCTTCGACAACTATCTCAGCGTCCGCACCCTCTCCTCCGGCCGCGTCATCTACCGCGGCACCCTGGTCGACCCGGCGTGGTGGAACGCAGTCTGGAACACGATCCGCTTCGCGGTGATCTCGGTGTCGCTGGAGACGGTCTTCGGGCTGATCGTCGCCCTCGTCCTCAACGTCGAGTTCCGCGGCCGCGGGCTGGTGCGCGCCGCGATCCTCATCCCCTGGGCGATCCCGACCATCGTGTCGGCGCGGATGTGGGGCTGGATGCTCAACGACCAGTTCGGCATCATCAACGACATCGGCCTCCGGCTCGGCCTCCTGTCGGAGAAGGTGGCCTGGACGGCGAACGCCGACACCGCGATGGCCGCGATCATCGTCGTCGACGTGTGGAAGACGACGCCATTCATGGCGCTCCTCTGCCTCGCCGCGCTGCAGATGGTGCCGCGCGACATGTACGAGGCGGCGCGCATCGACGGCATCAACCCGGTCAAGGTGTTCTTCCGTGTGACGCTGCCGCTGATCCGCCCGGCGCTGCTGGTCGCGATCATCTTCCGCGCCCTCGATGCGCTCCGCATCTTCGACCTCGTCTACGTGATGACGCCGAACTCGTCGGCGACCAAGACGATGTCGGTGATCAGCCGCGAGAACCTCATCGAGTTCGACAAGTTCGCCTATGGCTCGGCGCAGTCGACGCTCCTGTTCCTGATCGTCGCCGGGTTCGTCCTCCTCACCATCTGGCTCGGGCGGCTCGACCTCGCCGGGAAGGGCGACCGATGAGGGCCCTCGCGCTTCTCCGCGGCGCCGCCTTCTACCTCCTGGTGGCGGTGATCGTCGTCGTCTCGATCTTCCCGTTCTACTACGCCATGCTCACCAGCCTGAAGTCGGGGACGAGCCTCTTCACGGTCAACTACTGGCCGCGGCAGTTCGATCTCTCCAACTACGTCTCCGTGCTCCAGTCGGGGACGTTCCTCCGCAACATCTTCAACTCGGTGTTCGTCGCGACGCTGACGGTCGCCGTCTGCCTCCTGCTTGCGGTCACCTCCGCCTACGCCCTGTCGCGGGTGCGGTTCAGGGGCCGGGGGCTCCTCCTCATCACCATCCTCGCGGTCTCGATGTTCCCGCAGATCGCGGTGCTCGCCGGCTTGTTCGAGCTGATCCGGGCGCTCGGCGTCTACAACACGCCATGGGCGCTGATCCTCTCCTACACCGTGTTCACGCTGCCGTTCACGGTGTGGGTGCTGACCACCTTCATGCGCCAGCTGCCAGTCGAGATCGAGGAGGCGGCGATCGTCGACGGCGCGACGCCGCTCCAGGTGATCGTGCGCGTCTTCCTGCCGCTCCTGTGGCCGGCGCTGGTCGCCACGGGGCTGCTCGCCTTCATCGGCGCGTGGAACGAGTTCCTGTTCGCCCTGACCTTCACCTCCTCCGACCAGACGCGGACGGTCCCAGTCGCCATCGCGCTCCTCTCGGGCTCGACCGAGTTCGAGACGCCGTGGGGGCTGATCATGGCAGCATCGGTCGTGGTGACCCTGCCGCTCATCGTCCTCGTCCTCATCTTCCAGCAGAAAATCGTCGCCGGTCTCACCTCCGGCGGCGTCAAGGGATAGCCGCGCGAAAGCCCATGACCGCCATCACGCTCCGCAACATCCACAAGCGCTACGGCGCCCACGAGGTGATCAAGGGCATCGACCTCGAGATCCGCCATGGCGAGTTCATGGTCTTCGTCGGCCCCTCGGGCTGCGGCAAGTCGACCATGCTCCGCCTGATCGCCGGGCTCGAGGACATCTCGGCGGGCGAGATGACCTTCGACGGCACCCGGGTCAACGAGATGGCGCCGCATCGCCGCGGCATCGCCATGGTGTTCCAGTCCTACGCGCTCTATCCGCACATGACGGTGCGCCAGAACATGGCCTTCGGGCTGAAGCTCGCCCGGACCGACACGAGCACCGTGACCGAGCGGGTCGACGAGGCGGCGGCGATCCTCCAGATCGGCCACCTGCTCGAGCGCCTGCCGCGCCAGCTCTCCGGCGGCCAGCGCCAGCGCGTCGCCATCGGCCGGGCGATCGTGCGCAAGCCGCGCGTCTTCCTGTTCGACGAGCCGCTGTCCAACCTCGACGCCTCGCTCCGCGTCCAGACCCGGATCGAGATCGCCAAGCTCCATGCCGGCATGAGCGGCGTGACGATGATCTACGTCACTCACGACCAGGTCGAGGCGATGACCATGGCCGACCGCATCTGCGTGCTGCGCGACGGCGTGGTCGAGCAGGTCGGCACGCCCATGGAGCTCTACACCGACCCCAACTCGGTGTTCGTCGGCGGCTTCATCGGCTCGCCGCGGATGAACTTCCTGCCCGGCGCCATGGCGCCCGAGTTCGACGCGCCGACCATCGGCGTCCGGCCGGAGGACCTTCGCGTCGTGGAGGACGGCCCGCGCTGGGCCGGCGCGCTGAGCCATGTCGAGGAACTCGGCGGCGACCACCTCCTCTACATCGACATCGCGGCGCCGGAGCCGCTGGTGGTCAAGCGCGACGGGCCGTGC
>JAEVZM010000289.1 GCA_023392225.1 Pseudomonadota bacterium | reverse complement strand
GCCCGGAGCCGCGCAATGTCGGCAGCAAGGTCGATGCCGCGCTCGAGATGGGCAAGAAGCGTATCGACGCGGGGGTCGTCCCGCCGCTCCTCGACCTGCTTGCAGGCGTGCCGTGCGGTGGTGCGATCGCGGTGGAAGAGCCTGCCGGCCGTGGTGAGCGGCAGGCTGAGATGGGTGTGGGCAAGATACATCGCGACCTGCCGGGCAAAGGCGATATCGGCCGCACCGCGCCGATCCGAAGCCAGGTCGTCCGCTCGTAGACCGAACGCGGCAGCAACGAACACCCCGAGAGCCGCCCCGGTGCGCTCGGGCTCCCGAACCGGCTGTCTGCCGCCCTCAAATGGCACTTCAATCATCACGTCCTCACGCGTCGTACACTAGGAATCTTGTCCTACGATAGCGCGAGGCCCGCAACCGGGGATAACTTTTCCTCGGCGCATCTTTAACGTGCAGTAACGTGTGGTGCGCGGTCACCGCGGGGGCGGCGAAGTTGTCCCCGCCCGCTGTGCCGCACCGACACTCATGGTCCCCACAGACCATGGAGTGTGACCGTGACGGAAGAGCCGAAACCAAGGCGCGGCGCGGGCTTGAGGCCGGATGAACAGGTACGGCGGGCGCTCAGGGAGAGCCTGTTCGAAGGCTGCCGGCAGTATGATCGCACGCGTCATCTGCCCCGGGTTATCCCCGTCGCGCCGGAGGAGATCGCCGACCTCAGCGCGAGCGGACGAACCGCGATCCTGCGCAAGCTCGCCCGGGCACTGCGCGCCGAGCGCAATCGCGGCCGATCAGGTCATTGGACCTACGACCTCAACCGCCACATCGCGCTCCGCCAGGCCTACGCCGCCGAGCGGCGCCTCGGTCCTTCGCCGGGCGAGCCGGCCTGAAGGGGGCGGTCCCTAGATAGCAGGACGCCGGCCCCCGGGGCGGGGACCGGCGTCGAACCGGAATGACGGCGCGTCAGCCTCAGGTGCGGCGACGACGCTGCTGGCCGAGGCCCATCTTCTTGGCGAGGGCCGAGCGGGCGGCGGCATAGTTCGGGGCGACCATCGGGTAGTCGGCCGGGAGGCCCCACTTCTCGCGATACTCTTCCGGCGACAGGTCGTAGTGCGTGCGCAGGTGGCGCTTCAGCGACTTGAACTTCTTGCCGTCCTCGAGGCAGACGATGTAGTCCGGGAACACCGACTTCTTCGGGTTCACCGCCGGACGCAGCGGCTCCGGCTCGACCTTCACGATGCCCTGCTGCGTGCTCGACAGGGCGCGATGCACTTCCGCGATCAGCGTCGGAAGCTCGGCGGAGGGAACCGAATTGTTGCTGACATAGGCAGACACGATTCCCGCAGCCAGATCGATCAGGTCGGAATCGGGGGTTTGGTCGTTCATGATACACCTTGTTGACATTTGGACCGGAAACAGAGGCCCGTAACGGGGACAGCGCAGTGCGCCGTTTTGCTGGACCTGCCCACCGATCGAACCCGAATGCTTGTTAGATCGATTGTCTCGATCCGAATCCGTTACTTGTTCGTATATATACCGTGCCTCGCAAAAACAAGACACAATCCACAGCATTGTTTTCTACTGCGAGACCTTGCTTGCTTAGGCGAAGCGGCTGGAAACTTCACGAGGGAAGCGACCTGCGCGCGGCGCGCCGCGGCTTTGACTGCACTGCGGCAGAAGGTCGCCGAGCCGCAGTCTTCTGCACGGCGGCCCAACCACAACGATGCCTGCGTCAGAGATAGTAGAACGCGAGATAGGCGC
This sequence comes from Pseudomonadota bacterium, assembly GCA_023392225.1. Lineage (GTDB taxonomy): Bacteria > Pseudomonadota > Alphaproteobacteria > Rhizobiales > Kaistiaceae > Bauldia. The sequence goes on along the minus strand of JAEVZM010000289.1, from coordinate 2,082 downwards.
CGAGCAGCAGTACCGCCGACAGCGCCATGCTGCCGGTCGGCCAGGTCCGCGCCAGAACGCCCTCCGGCCCGTGATGGCGGTAGACGGTGCGCACGAAGCGCTCCACCTCCTGCCACGCCCGGCCGAGGACGGCGGCCCGGGCCTTCATCGAGGACGCATCAAGCGCCCGGTCGAGCCCCGGCCAGAGCCGACGCCAGAACCAGTCGACGTCGAGCGTGATCGAGCGCGGCACGGCGAGCCACCGCCAGACCAGCACGAGACCGAGTGCCGCGAAGGCGAGCAGCTGGACCTGGCTGACGAGATGGGAGAGCGAATAGGGTTCGACCGCCACCACGCGCGGCAGGAGTGCGATGAACGCCGAGGGCGACACCCCGATGGCGATGGTCAGCACCGCGAGGAGGCCCATGGCGAGCTGGGCCGGCCATGGCGGGTCGCCGCCGGCAGTGGCGCTGCCCCGAGCGCCGAAGAACACGCTCCACGGCAGGCGGAGGCCGGCATGCAGCACGACCGCCGCAGCGCCAGCCGTCACCACGAACCAGGCGACGGGGAGATGGGCAGCGCCGACGGCGTCGCTGATCATGCCCTTGGCGACGTAGCCGGAAGTGAGCGGGAAGGCCGCGATGGCCGCGGCGCCGACGATCGCGAAGACCATGGTGACCGGCATCGTCCGCCACAGGCCGCCGAGCGCGCCGCAATCCGACCGGCCGGTCATCAACACCACCGAGCCGGCGACCATGAACAGGAGCGCCTGGTAGAAGATGCCGGCGATGGCGTGCGCGGTGGCGCCGTTGATCGCCAGGTCGGAGCCGACGCCGATGGCGGTGACCATGAAGCCGAGCTGCACCACCAGCGAATAGGCGACGAGACGCCGGATGTCCGCCTCGCGTGCCGCATAGAGGGTGGCGTAGACGATCATCGCGAGGCCGACCGGCACCAGGACGTCGGTGCCGGCGAAGCTGCGGATCAGCACCAGGACGGCGGCCTTGGTGGTGAAGGCGGAGAGGAACACCGTCCCCGACCAGCTCGCCGAGGGATAGGCGTCGGGAACCCAGGCCGACATCGGCCAGGCGGCGACGTTGATGAGGACACCGAGCAGCATCAGCCACGTCGCCGGGGTGCCGAGGGTCACCGCGCCGAGCGCGATCGAGCCGGTCGACGCCACCTGCCCGGCAATCCCGGCGAGCAAGAGGATACCGCTCAGCACGTGGACGACGATGTAGCGCTGGCCGGCGGCCTGGGCACGCGCCCCGCCCAGCCAGACGACGACGGTGGCGCAGACCGCCATCACCTCCCAGAAGAGGAAGAGCGGCGGGAGGTCGCCGGCGAAGGCGACGCCAATGGCCCCGCCGGCATAGAGATAGCCCATCGGGGTCTCGCGCAGCGTCTGCTGGCGGAGACCGAACAGGCCGGCGGCCAGCGCGGCAATGGCGAAGGCGCTGCCGAACAGGCGCGCCAGCGGATCGGACCGGAAAGGAACGAGGTCGTAGCCGAGCCAGCGGAGCGGCTCCCCGGTCCCCTCCGGCATCGCCCAGACGAGGACCAGCACGACCAGCGGCACGGCGAGCGCGACGGCGTCGCGCACAGCGCCGCGGAGCAGGAACAGCACTGCGGCGCCGGCAATCATCGCCAACGCCGGGAGCGGCAGGAAGCCTAGGCCGGCAAGACTACCGGTCATAATAGTCATCCGGACGGCCGAGCACCTGACCGACGAGCCAGGCAACGGCGGCGAAGCCGATGCAGCTCAACGCGCCGAACCACGCGTAGAAGCCGATGGTACCGTCGATGCCGAACTTGCCGTGGTGGTCGATCAGCAGATCGGCGGCGAGCGAAGCCACGGCAACAACCAGAAGTATCCCGCCGAACACCTTGCCGGGAAATCGTCTGGTCTCGCGTCCTGCGGCATTGCGCGTCGAATCCGACATCCTTACTCCATTCCGGCCCGTCGGCCGAAGTGTGTCCGGCCGGGCTTGTCCGATCAAGTCACATCCGCCGGCGCCGACGGCCGGACCGGGCCGGAGTCCGGTACCCCGGGCGAAGCGGGGACCGTCGCGTCCTCGGCGACGCCTGGCGTCGAAACCGCCG
>JAEVZM010000259.1 GCA_023392225.1 Pseudomonadota bacterium | reverse complement strand
CATTGAGGGCGGCATTCCGGGCTCATGCAGCCCAGAGGTGATGTGGTATTCCTGCGGATGGGATGGCGACGAACCAGCAGGGAAATGCCGGCAGGATGACGCGATCGACACGGCGGTTCGGCACATGACAGGCCGGCGTTCCCTCGATTACGCCCACGGCTACCCGGATGGAGCCGACGAATTGCCGCCTGAAGAGGTTCGGGCTGAGCTCTCGCGGATTCTTGGCAGCCCGGAGTTCAGTGCGTCCCCCAAGCGCCGGGAGATGCTGACGTTCGTGATCGAGGAGACGCTCGCGGGACGCGGTGGTCGCCTCAAAGGATACACCATCGCCGTATCGATCTTTGGGCGCGAAGAGGGCTTCGACCCCCAGGAAGACCCGATTGTGCGCATGGAGGCGCGTCGCCTCCGGCAGGACCTGGCCAACTACTATGTCGATGCGGGAAGTGAAGATCCCATTCGGATTACCATTCCGAAGGGTGGGTATGTCCCGCACTTCGAGCCAGGCAAGGTACAGGAGTCCTCTGTCGACGCCGCAGAGGAACCGCGTGAGGCGCACGACGTCGCGAATCCAGCCAAGCCCGCCGGCGCCGGGCTCGCGGCCCCGCCCCCCTCCGGCGCACACCCCTGGCGGTTGCATTCATGGAAATCAGTGTGGGTCGTAGGGCTTGCAGTCGTCCTGATTGTCGGCACAGCCGCGGCGCTGACGGAATGGTTCAAAGAGTCACCGGCAACCGGACAGGACACCCCAGGCGTCATCGTCCAGTCTTTCGCGGCTCTCACCGGAGATGAAGACGGCCAGCTGCTGGCCATCGGCCTGACGAACGCGGTTGTCGATCGACTGACCCCATTCGACGGCCTTCAGGTGTATGCGGACATCGTCCTCGAGGGTCGTCCCACGCCGGCTCTCAGCCTACCGCCGATTCCGGTGATGTATGTCATCACCGGCAGCGTCGGGCGGACCGGGGACAATCTTCGCGTAACCGCCCGGCTGACTGAACGGGCTTCGGGTCGCGTCCTCTGGAGCCAGACCTACAACCGCCCGCTCACCGCCTCCGATGTTCTGACCATCGAGGACGAGATTTCGACGGGCATCGCGTCCGAGCTGGCCCAGGTTTACGGGCTGATTCATCTGGAGGCCGACCGCCAGTTTTCCCGCGACCGTCCTGAAACGCTGGCCGCATACGAATGCGTGCAGCGTGCGTTTGCCTATCGGCTGGTTTTCGCGCCTGATCAATACCCCGCCGTGCGAAGCTGCCTGGAGACGGCGGTGAAGCAGGATCCAGGCTACGCGGACGCCTGGGCTATGCTGGCGTTTGCGCATCTGGATGCAATCCGGTTTCATTTCGGCGCGCCGGAAGATGCTGCCGCGGAGTCCGCCGACGCGCTGTCGGCGGCGAAGCGGGCCATCGATCTCGCCCCCGAGCGGGTTCGCCCGCTGCAGGCACTGGCTGCGGTCCGGTTCATGATGCGCGATTTCGCCGAAGCGGAGCGTCTTCAGCGACGCGCCATCGCCCTCAACCGGAACGACCCCGAATCGTTGGCTCAGCTTGGCTGGCGGCTGGTGGCACGCGACCGTTCGGCGGAGGGGCGCGCGCTGCTGCGCGAGGCGATCGACCGCAGTCTCCGCAGCCCGACCTGGTACCACATGTCTCTCGCGGTCGGCGAGTTCGACCTCGGCGCCCTCGATGCCGCCTACGCCGAGGCCGTGCTTGGCAGCGACTCGTGCTGCGGCCTCGGACACGCGGTCCTCGCGGTGATGGCGGCGGAGACCGGAAAGCCGGCGGAAGCGAAGGCCGCGCTGGAGATCGCCATTGCCCAGTACCCGACATTGCTCAGCGACCCGAGCAGTCTCTGGGCAACCTGGCACGACAATCCGGCGCTGATCGAACGCCTGAATGCGGGCCTCGAGAAAGCAGGACTGCCTGTACCGGATTCGACCTTCGTCCGAGAAACAGGGCAATCGCGGTAACGAACGTGACCTTCATCGATCGGGTGGTGATCCCGCCAGAAAGATGCAGGAGGCTCGCTTCAATGCTGCGCTCAAGACGCTTGGCGCACCAGTGGAAGCCGGGCCTACACCGGACGGTCAGGTCCGGGCCGTCCGGCAGGCGAAGGCGGGTATCGTGCTCAGCTCCGCAGTCCCGGCGCTTCCTGGCCGGTTCGCTCGACATACTCGGTATAGCCGCCGCCGAAGAGATGCGGGCCGTCCGGGGTCAATTCCAGCACGCGGTTGGAGAGTGCCGCGAGGAAGTGGCGGTCGTGGCTGACGAAGAGCATCGCGCCCTCGAACCGCGACAGCGCCTCGACCAGCATCTGCTTGGTGGCGATGTCGAGATGGTTGGTGGGCTCGTCGAGCACGAGGAAGTTCGGCGGGTCGAACAGCATTTTCGCCATGACCAGGCGCGCCTTCTCGCCGCCCGATAGCACGCGGCACTTCTTTTCGATCTCGTCGCCGGAAAAGCCGAAGCATCCCGCGAGCGCGCGGAGCGTCGCCTGCCCCGCCTGCGGAAAGCTGTCCTCGAGGGACTGGAGGACGGTGCGCTCGCCGTCGAGCTGCTCCATGGCGTGCTGGGCGAAATAGCCCATCTTGACGCTCGGGCCACGGGTCACCGTGCCGGTGTCGGGCTCCGACACGCCCGCAACCAGTTTGAGGAGGGTCGACTTGCCGGCCCCGTTGACGCCCATCACGCACCAGCGCTCGCGCCGGCGCACCTGGAAGTCGAGCCCTTCGTAGATGGTGCGGTCGCCGTAGCGCTTGTGGACGCCCCTCACCGTCGCCACGTCCTCGCCGGAGCGCGGTGCGGGCCGGAACTCGAAGCGCACCGTCTGCTGGCGCTTGGGCGGCTCGACGCGCTCGATCTTGTCGAGCTTCTTGACCCCGCTCTGGACCTGCGCGGCATGGCTGGCGCGCGCCTTGAAGCGCTCGATGAAGGCCACTTCCTTGGCCAGCATCGCCTGCTGGCGCTCGAACTGCGCCTGCTGCTGGACCTCGGCGAGGGCCCGCTGCTGGCGGTAGAACTCGTAGTCGCCGGAATAGGAGGTCAGCGCGCCGCCATCGATCTCGATGATCTTGCCGACGACGCGGTTCATGAATTCGCGATCGTGCGAGGTCATCAGAAGCGCGCCGTCGAAGCCCTTCAGGAAGGTCTCGAGCCAGATGATGCTCTCGATGTCGAGATGGTTCGACGGCTCGTCGAGCAGCATCACGTCGGGCCGCATCAAGAGGATCTTGGCCAGCGCCCCGCGCATCTTCCAGCCGCCGGACAGCTTGCCGACATCGCCGTCCATCATCTCCTGGCTGAAGCCGAGACCGTCGCGCACCTCGCGAGCGCGGCCGTCCAGCGCATAGCCGTCGAGCTCGTCGTAGCGGCCCTGCACCTCGCCGTAGCGGGTGATGATCTCGTCCATCTCGTCGGCGCGGTCCGGATCGGCCATGGCCGCTTCCAGCTCCGCCATCTCGGCCGCCAGCGCGCTGACCGGTCCGACGCCGTCCATCACCTCGATCACGGCGCTCCGGCCGGCCATGTCGCCGACATCCTGGCTGAAGTAGCCGATGGTCACGCCGCGATCGACCGAGACCTGGCCCTCCTCCGGCAGCTCCTCGCCGGTGATCATGCGGAACAACGTCGTCTTGCCCGCGCCGTTCGGGCCGACGAGGCCGATCTTCTCGCCGCGCTGCAGCGCCGCCGACGCCTCGATGAAAATGATCTGCTTGCCGTTCTGCTTGCCGATGCCTTCGAGGCGGATCATGAGGGGGATATCCGGGAGGTCACGAAAAGGGACCCGCCTCAAACCACTCCACCCGGCGCCGTGCAAGGGGCCGCAGCGTCACAGGTCCGGTTTTTGCCGGGGCTGCACGCCGTCCCGCGTCCCGCCGGGGAAAGACCGCGCGACGGCGCCGGCTGTCGGCGCCATCGCGATGATCCGTCGATGTCCGGCTACTCCCTCAGGTCGACCACCACCTCCTCGAGCTCGCCCTCGAAGCTGAACGGGGTGTGGTAGTCGTAGGTGACGGGCGTCCCGGTATCGCTGCCGACGTCCTGGTTCTCGGACAGCGAGTACTTGAACGGCGTGGTCTGCGCGACCCTGCCGCTCCCCGCCTCGGCGCCGTCGATCGAGAGGGTGATGGTACCGCCCTTGCCCATCTCGGTGCCGCCCTCGTAGACGAAGTCCATCTTCAGCTCGTGCTCTCCGGCCGGCACCGGGCCGTCGCTCTCGACCGCATAGCGCTCGACGTCGAGGTAGTTGTGCACGGCCTTGAGCGTGCCGTTCTTGAGATAGAACGCCCAGCCGCCGGTATTGCCGCCCTGGGTGAAGATGACGCCGTTGGCACCCTCCTCGACCGAGACCTTCGCCGCGACGCTGAACGACTTGTTCTTGAGGTCGGGAGCCGAGGACTCCGGCAGCCCGGCCAACGGGCCCGGATAGGTGAAGGTGGTACGGCCGCCGGCGAGGTTGGGCTTGCCGGTCAGCTCGGCGCTGAACCGCTCCGCGCCACGCCAGTCGAGGGGCAGCGCCTTGTTGGCCGATGCCTCCGCCCACCACAGCGCCGTCAACTCGGCGAGCTTGTGCGGGTTCTGGTCGGCCAGGTCATGCGCCTGGGTGAAATCCTCGTCGAGATTGTAGAGCTCCCACTTGGCGGCGAACGGGTCGAAGTCGCCGCGCACCGGGTCCCACGGCTCGAACGACAGCGAGGCCGCCCACCAGCCGTCCTTGTAGATGCCGCGGTTGGCGAACATCTCGAAATACTGGCTGGTGCGGACTTCCGCTGCCGCCGGGTCCGACAGGGTCGAGAGGAAGCTCTTGCCCTGGATGGGGGTCTGGGTCGTACCATTGACGCTCCGTGGCTCGGCGATGCCGGCCGCGTCGAGGATGGTCGGGGCGATGTCGATGACGTGGACGAACTGGGTCCGCTTCTCGCCGCCCTTGTCGTAGCGGGCCGGCCACTTCACGACCATCGGGTTGCGCACGCCGCCGAGATGGCTCGCTACCTGCTTCGTCCACTGGAAGGGCGTGTCCATGCCCCAGGCCCAGCCGGCCGGGAAGTGGTTGAAGTGCAGCTCGGTACCGATCTCGTCGATGCGGTCCAGCATGTCGTCGGTGGTCATCAGATAGGCGTTGAAGAACGCGTTCTCGTTGAGCGTTCCGTCGAAGCCGCCCTCGGCCGAGGCCCCGTTGTCGCCGACGATGTAGATGATCATCGTGTTGTCGGCGTCCGGCAGGGTGGCGACGTAGTCGAGTACCCGGCCGACCTCCTCGTCCACCTGGTAGCCGTAGGCAGCGAACACCTCCATCATCCGTTCATAGAGGCGCTTCTGGTCCTCGCTCAGGCTGTCCCAGGCCGGCAGGCTTGCCGGGCGCGGCGTCAGCTCGGCATTCGCGGGCACGATGCCGAGGTCCTTCTGCCGCTGGAAGGTCTGCTCCCGATAGGCGTCCCACCCCATGTCGAACTGACCGGCGAACTTCTCGATGAGCTCCTTCGGCGCCTGGTGCGGCGCGTGGGTGGCGGCTGGCGCGAAATAGGCGAACCACGGCTTGCCAGGCTCGATCGCCTCGGCGTTCTTGAGCCAGGTAATGACATGATCGGCGAGATCGACGCTGAGATAGTAGTCGTCGGCCGTCGGCGTGCCGATCGACGTCTGGTTCTCGAACAGGTACGGCCGGAGCTGGTTCGTGTCGCCGGCCATGAAGCCGTAGAAATAGTCGAAGCCGAGCCCGTTCGGCCAATGGTCGTAGGGGCCGACGGCGCTGGTCTCGTAGATCGGCGTATTGTGGTTCTTCCCGAACCACGACGTGACGTAGCCGTTCTGGCGGAGAATCTCGGCGACGGTCGCTGTGTCCTTGGGGATGACGCCCGTGTAGCCGTCATAGCCGGTGGCGAGCTCGGTGATCACGCCCGTACCGGACATGTTGTGGTTCCGGCCGGTGAGCAGGGCCGCCCGTGTCGGCGAGCAGAGCGCCGTCGTGTGGAAGCGCGTGTAGAGCACGCCGTCCGCGGCGAGCGCGTCGAGCGAGGGCGACGGCACGCCGCCGCCGGTCACCGCGAACTGACCGAACCCGACATCGTCGAGGAGGATGAGGAGCACATTCGGCGCACCCTCGGGTGCGGCCACCGGTACCGGGAACTGCGCCGGGTCGGCGTCGAGATAGGTGGTGCCGACATTGCCGCGGAATTTCTGCTCCGCGTAGGGCAGCGTCACCTGTCCATCGCGAGCCGCGAGGGGTTGTTGGCCCTCCTCCGCGAGGACCGGGGGAGATCCGGGCAAGACGATCGACGCTAGCGTGACCGCGAAAGCTCCGGCAAGCCTCACCTGCGCGCGTATCAAAGCACGGAAGTACTCTCTCGGTGCAGTGGTCGAATGCATGGAACGCCTCCCTTGTCGCCGCTTTGGTCCGGCCGAAAAAGGTGCCGGTGTTTCATTCCAGGCCTCGTCCTATGGTAGCATCCACGCGGAAGGGGTTCTGCGCAGTCCTGTGCAATTGATGCTGGCGAACATGTCGGACCCTATGACCATCATGGCGGGTGCCGGCTGGCTGTCCGGACAGCCGACGAGCTTTCGCAGCCGGGTCGTGACGCTGTCGCGGCTGCGCCACTACAGGGCGGGGCAGCAAATCTGCGGGATAGGCGATCCCCCCGGTGACCTCTTCGGCCTCGTCGACGGCGAGCTGTCGGTCATGATCTCACCCGAGGAGAGCGCACCGATCCTCGTCCATGTCGCGACCCCGGGCTGGTGGATCGGCGAAGCCGCCCTCATGACCGACACGCCGCGGCGCGTCACCATGACGGCCCGCCGCCCAAGCACCCTCCTCGCCCTAAGCCCGACGGCCGTCCGTCAGCTGGCTGGCGAGGATCCCGAGACCTGGCGCCGCCTTGCCTGCATCACCGTGGGGCATCTCGACCACGCGCTCAGCGTCATTGCGACGTTGACCGCGACGGACCCGCGCATCCGCGTCGCGGTGGCCCTCCGGCGCGCCGTGAGGCTCACCGGCGGCGCACCCACCGCCGCGATCATCCATGTGTCGCAGGACGAGTTGGGCGAGCTCGCCCGGCTGACCCGCAATGCCCTGAGGCCGGTGCTTGTCGAGCTCGAGGGACTGGGATTGATCCGGCGCGGCTACCGGCGGATCGAGATCCCCGACACCGCCGCGCTCGCGCGCTTCGCCCGCGGGCTCTCGGACGAGCCCAAGCGCTTCGGCTGAGCGGCCGCCGAACCGCCCAGCCCCACCCTCCACCCACACAGCCAACCCTCGCCATAGGCGCTGGAGAAGGTCGATCTGGACGATCGGGTCGTTGCAGTCGCGGTCGCCACCCTTCAGGCCGCCTCGGAAAGCGGCGAGGGTGACCAACCCGGCGCCTTAGGGCGCCGGGCCTTCCCGTGTCCCTGCGCCCGCTCAGATCGCGCCGACGGCCGACGTCGTCACCGGCGCGACGGCATCGCCATCGGCGACGGGCGCACCACCCGGCGCGCCGGCCCCGGGAAGCGGCTCGGGCGACCCCAGCACCACGACCTTGGCGCCCAGCGGCACCCGGTCATAGAGGTCGATGATGTCCTGGTTCCACATCCGGATGCAGCCGCTCGAGACCGCCTTGCCGATCGACAGGGGCTCGTTCGTCGCGTGGAGACGGTAGAGCGTGTCCCGGCACCTGGCCGTGCGGACGTTGCCCTCGTTGCAGTCGCCCTGGAAGAGGTACATCGCCCGCGAGCCGAGCGGGTTCTTCGGGCCGCCCTCCATGCCGTCGGGGTATTTCGCCGCGTCGGGGTCGCGCTCCATCATCTCGGCCGGCGGAAACCACTTCGGCCAGTGTTGCTTCTCCCAGATCCCGGCTTCTCCGGCCCAGGAGAAGCCCTGTCGCCCGACGCCGATCGCATAGCGGAGCGATTGGCCGCCAGCCTGCACGAGGTAGAGGTACTTGGCCTGCGGATCGACCACGATCGTCCCCGGCCGGTCGGGAACGTGCGGCGGTGTCGCCACCACCTGGCGGAAGAGTGCCGGATCGACCCGGTTGACCGGGACCGCCGGCACCGCGAACGGCTCGCCTTCGACGGGCGCGTACATCGCCACGACAGAGGGGTCGACCTGCTGGCGGGCGCCGGTTTCCGGGATCGTGCAGCCGGCCGTGAGGAGGACGGCAAGGAGCACGGACGAGCGGGCGAGCCGGTGCCGGACGGGCTTGCCGGGGGATGCGGCGGCGGCGAAGGCGAGGGAGTTGCGATTGTACATCGCGCTGTATTGCTCCGTTTTCACTTGAGGGATCGCGCCGGGCAGCCCGGCGGCGGCATCAAGCGGCCGACACGGGCGGTGGCAGCGCGGGAGCGATGCTCAATGGACGGAGGCTTGCTTGTGATTCCCGCCAGGCGACGGGCCTCGAGTCAGGCAGCGGAGCGGCCGCAGCCTCGCTCCTCGGCAAGGTGACGGCGTGGAGGCAATGGCCGCCGCCCGCCTGCGGGGAGCCAGCCCCGAAGATACCGCGCTTGCAGGGCGCCACGACCCGGACGGCGTTACCGTCCATGGCAAGCTCGGTGACGGCGCCGACGGCGGTCTTGCCGGCCCGAACAGAGGGGATCGCGTTCGCCGCCCCCATGAGGACGAACGACAGGACGAGGAAGGCAGCGAGCCATCGAAACATGCCTCCCCCTAGCACATCGGCCCGACCCGTGGCCTCACAAGGCCGCGACTGCGGCACCGCGACGCGATGCCCTCGCCCGCCTTCACGTCTCCCCCCTACAGCAGCAACCCATCCCCATAGGCGCTGGTGAAGTCGATCTGGACGATCAGGTCGTTGAAGTCGCGGTCGCCGCCCTTGTAGTCG